>CAIKKV010000582.1 GCA_903828035.1 uncultured bacterium | reverse complement strand
TGGAGAAGGCGTTCACCTCCTCCGGCCCCGTGGTGGTGGAGTGCGTGGTGGCCCCGGAGGAGAACGTCTACCCCATGGTGCCGCCCGGCGCGTCGTTGAACGAAATGATCCAGGGCATGTCCTAACGCGGAGGAAGCTGCCATGAAGCATATTGTGACCTTGCAGGTGGAAAACAAGCCCGGCGTGCTGGCCCGGATCGTGGGCCTCATCTCCGGACGCGGCTACAACATCGACGGCCTGACCGTGGCGCCCACGCTGGACGCCGACATCTCCAAGATGACCATCGAGGTGCCGGGCGACGACCGGGTGATCGAGCAGGTGACCAAGCAGCTGAACAAGCTGATCGACGTGATCAAGGTGACCGACCTGACCGCGCAGCGCTTCATCGGCCAGGAGATGGTGCTGATCAAGGTGGCGGCGGGCGAGGAGCAGCGCGGGGCCGTGATGGACCTCGTGGACGTGTTCGGCGCCAAGGTCATCCTGGTGCAGCCCAACTCGCTGGTCATCCGCCTGGTGGACGACCAGCAGAAGATCGCCGACTTCATCGGCCTGATGAAGCCGTACGGCGTGGTGGACATCAACCGGTCGGGCCTGATCGCCATGGCGGCGGATTAAGGATGCGCGTATGATTGCGGACATTGTGGCGATCGGCTATCCGTTCTTCACCCTGCTGGCTTTCTTCTGGGGGGCCTGCATCGGCAGCTTCCTGAATGTCTGCATCTACCGCATTCCGCGTCGGATGTCGGTGGTGGCGCCGCGCTCCCACTGCCCCGGCTGCAAGAACCTGATCGCCTGGTACGACAACATCCCGCTGCTGAGCTGGGTCCTGCTCCGGGCGCGGTGCCGCCACTGTGGAACCGTCATTTCAGCCCGCTACGTGATCGTGGAGATGCTCACGGCCATCCTGTTCCTGCTGGCCTGGTTCACGTATGGCGCCCAGCCGGGCGTCCGGCTGCTGGGCCTGGCGGGGGTGGAGCAGGTGGGGCTGGTGCCGGTGTTCTGGCTGATCATCAGCGGCCTGCTGCTGGGCGCGTTTGTCGACTGCCGCCACATGATCATCCCGGACCGGGTCACGCTGGGCGGCATCGTGGCGGGGCTGCTGCTGAGCCCGCTGGTGCCGGCCCTGCACGGCGAAGCCGGGCCGATCCAGGGGCTTGCCTATGGCGCCGTGGGGGCGGCCTTCGGTTTCGGGCTGCTGTGGCTGGTCGCCTATTTTGGAAAGCTCATTTTCCGAAAGGAGGCCATGGGCTTCGGGGATGTGAAGCTGATGGGCGCGCTGGGCGCCTTTTTCGGCATCAAGGCGGTCTGTTTCATCCTGTTTTTCTCCTCGCTCCTGGGCGCCCTGTTCGGCGTGTTTTTCATTCTCGCGGGCCGGCGGAAGCTCGGCCGCCACATCCCCTTCGGGCCCTACATCGTCTTCGCCGCCCTCATCTGGATGCTCTGGGGGCCCCGACTCATGAACTGGTATTTCGCGCTGATGATGCCCGCTTAATAGGGTTTTGCTTGCCTGGCTCGAAGATTGACAAAGTGTACAGATTTCTGTACAGTTCTGTGCAAATTGGAGATCCGTCATGACAAGCGTAACGTTGACCGAATTCCGGAGTCATGCCTCCGGCATGCTGAGCCGGGTGGAGAACGGCGAGACGCTGCTGGTGCTTCGCCACGGGAGGCCGATTGCGGAGGTGACTCCCATCGGGAGCCGGAAGCGCGGAAGCCCTTCATGGAAGAAGCCCGGCCTGAGGCTCTCGACCAGGGGCGCGGGCCTCGCGGCAACCATTCTGGCGGAGCGCGACCGTGAAACTGTATCTTGACTCCTCCGCCTTTGCGAAGCGCTTTGTCGAGGAGAGCGGAAGCGATCGCGTGGAAACCCTCTGCGGCCAGGCCTCGGACCTGGGGCTAAGCGTGCTTTGCGTGCCGGAGATTGTCTCCGCGCTCAACCGGCGCCGCCGCGAACACGCGCTGACGCACGCCCAGTGCAACGAGGCCCGTGAACGTCTGCTGGAGGACGTTCGCGACGCCGACATCATCGACTTGACGCCCTCCGTGATCGCTTCGGCGATCAAGGTGATCGAGACGAGCCCCGTTCGCGCCCTGGACGCCCTCCACGTGGCGTGCGCCCTGGAGTGGGGGGCGGAGCTGTTTGCCTCTTCGGAAAAGCAGCAGCTGGCCGCGGCAAAACGCGCCGGATTGAAAACGCAGCGAACATGACGGCGAAAGGAACACGATGATCACCACGCTCGCGATGAAAGAGGTTCTGTTTCCCGACTCGTTTCTCTGGGGCGCCGGCGCGGCCGGGCACCAGATCGAGGGGGACAACGTCCACAGCCAGTACAATCAGATGGAGCGGGAGGACTCGCCGAACTTCCCGGTGAAGTCCGGCAAAGCCTGCAACCACTGGGAGATGTACCGCGAGGATGTCGACCTGTTCGCCTCGATGAAGCTGCAGGTCTACCGCATGTCGCTGGAGTGGTCCCGGATCGAGCCGGAGCAGGGGCGGTACGACGAGGCGGCCCTGGCCCGCTACCTGGATATCCTGGAGCGGCTGAACAGCCGCGGCATCAAGGTCTGCCTGACCTTGCACCACTGGTCGCACCCGCAGTGGTTCGAGGCGCTCGGCGGCTTCGAGAAGCGCGAAAACGTCAAGTACTTTGAAAAGCACCTGAACTATATTGTCCCCAAAATCAAGGACTACGTGCACCTGTGGGTGGTGCTGAACGAGTTCAACAACCACGGCATCAACCCGCCGAAGTTCTACCTGTACAAGAACCTGCTGCTCGCCCACGCGCGGGGCTATCACGTCATCAAGCAGTACTCGAAGGCCCCGGTCAGCAGCACCCATGCGCTGATCCACTGGCAGCCCCAGCGGAGCTTCGACCCGATGGACCGGGCGGCGGCCGACGTGCTGGACTGGTGCCAGAATGAGTTCTTCATCCACGCGATCAAGACGGGCGAGCTGGTGCTTCCCTACACCGACGCCGAGTCCTCGGACGAGGTCAAGGGCAGCTTGGACTACTGGGCCGTCAATTACTACACTCGCCACATGGCGAGCGCGCGGAACGCGTTATTCAGCGCCCCGTGCTTCCCGTTCGACCGCGTGTGCATGATCGACGGGCCGATGTATCACGAGGAGTTCTATCCGGACGGCTTCGTCCAGCATCTGCCGCGGTTTACGGACCGGCCGATCTACATCTGCGAAAACGGCTGCTGCTGCGACGACGACCGCCTGCGCGTGATTTACCTGGCCCGCCATCTCAGCGCCCTGCGCGAGGCCATGAGGATGGGGGCGGACGTGCGCGGGTACATGCACTGGTCCGTGATGGACAACTACGAGTGGGGCTCGTTCAAGCCGCGGTTCGGCCTGATCGATGTCGATTTCAAAACCTTCAAGCGGACCCTCAAGCCGAGCGCGCACCTGTATCGCGAGATCATTGAAAATCATGGCCTCACGGACGCCCTGCTCAAAAAGTATGTGCGGCCTCTTTCGGATATCCAGGTTTATCCGCCCCCGGGTGGGCCGGTGGCCGCCGCTGTCCCGCTTGGTAACTGAGCGGGCGGGCGTCTGTCCGGCCTGGAGACGGCCATTCCTGGCCGTGAGAGAAAGGTGCTAACGGCGGGGAACGACAGCGTCCATTTTCCGGCGTGTGCCTGTGAGCGTCCAGGGCAGCACCACTCCGGTGAAGAGAAGGGCCACGATGCCCAGGCTCAGCCACAGGCTTTTAGCCGACCGCGCCCGCGCCTGCATGGTGCAGGGCTTGACCAGCGGTAGCACGTATACGGTGTCGTTGAAGGAGCCCTGGATCACGGCCGACTCATCCCCGGCCTCCAGCACGGCGGGCGAGCCCCAGAGCGTGTCGCCCTTGCTGACCTTGTCCCACACCGGCCGGCCCGTGTAATACGAGGTCAGGATCGCTCCCGAGCGCGCATCCAGCACATGCACATGATTGTCCAGGGCCGCCACGGCCACGGTCGGCCGGCCGTTCAGCGTGAAAAAGGCGGGCGCCGAAAACACCTCGCCGCCCAGCGGCCGCTTCCACAGCACCGCGCCATCCGCCGCCCGGATCGCGTAGACGTTGTAATCGTAGGAGCCGGCGAACACGACATTCGTGCCGTCCACGTTTCCGATGCAGGCGGCATTGTCGAACCAGTTGCCCGCCATCCGCTTCCAGCGCTCGCGGCCGGTCGCCGCTTCCAGCGCGATCAGGTTGCCATACTTGGAGCCCAGCACCAGCACGGGATCCGCCCCGTTTGTCTCAACGGCCGGAGCCCCGAGAACCTCGTGAGGCATCTGGTAGGTCCAGAGGCGGACCGGCGCCTTCCCCTCCACGGCGAACACCTGCAGCAGCCCCCTCCTGGCCGCCACGGCCACGCAGGGGCGTCCGCCGGCCGCAAAGCCCACGGGCTCGCTGGTGAAGCCGGAGCCGATCGGCAGCGCCCAGCCCAGCTGCCCCGTCTCCGGGTCCAGGCAGTAGAGCCGGCTGACCTGGTTATTGCGGCCGAGCGAGCGGTCATAGGTGAACCCGGCGACATACAGGCGCCCCTGGAACAGCAGCGGGCTTGTGAAGCTGCTTTCGCCGAGCGTCGGAGAGGCCGGCTCCAGCTCGCGCGTCCACAGGGTCACGCCGGTCATGGCGTCCAGGGCATAGAGGGTGCGGTCGTTGGAGGCGAAGAAGACGACCGTCCGGCCGCCGACCTCGCCCGCCACGGGCGCGGCACCGATTTCCGCGTTGGTCATGCGCCGCCAGAGCACGCGCTTGTCGAGCAGGTCCAGGGCGTGCAGGGTCTGGTCGCAGCCGCCGATGAAGGCCACGGGGCGGCCCTTGACCAAAGCCAGCGCGGGGGAGGCCCAGATCGCCACGCCGGTGCGGTAGCGGCGATCCGTTTTCCAGATGTAATGCCATTCCTGGATTTCGCCCGTCGGCTCCCAGGCCAGCGCCGCCGCACCTTGCGCGTCGCCCCGCCCGGCGGTCCAGTCAGCTTGCGCGGTGACTGTGGAGAGAAGGCCCGTGAGTAACAGGCCAATCGACAACGGCCGTTTTATGGAAGCCAGTCGCGCGCCGGCCAAGGCCGCGACAGCGGCCAGGCCGCAACCCGCCGGACTGTCCTGTCTTTCTGCCGCCCGGGAGCCATATGGCGGCGGGCAAGGGACCCTTTCGGCACGCTCAGGGCAGGCTGCCCCCTTTACTTGTGACATGGCCGCCTCCAGTCGTCCTTCACCGAGAGCGCCTTTTGGGGGCAGCGGTCCACGCACTTCAGGCAGAAGTGGCACTCGTCGGCCGTGATGACGCCTTTCTCAACCGCATCGACCTCGCACTCGCCATCGCATTCGCCGCACTTCGTGCAGGCTTTCTCATCGAGCACGATATGCCGCGCGCTCCGGGCGGCCGCCCAGCCGATGGCCGCGCGCCACGGGCACAGGTAGCGGCACCAGACCCGGGGGATCACCAGCGTGGCCAGGATCACCATGACCGTGGACAGGAAGGAGGCGGGATCGTAGACCTTGGCAAAGCCCAGGTGCACGGGCGAGGTGACCCGCAGGCTCATGACCGAGGCGCCCACCACGATCCAGAAGGAGAGCAGCCGGAGCCGGCGCAGGGGGGCGTCCCAGCGCCTCATGTTCCAGGTGAGCAGCAGCACGAGGAGCACCAGCACCTCGGACCAGTAGATGCTGGCGTCCTCCACGAAAAAGAGGCGCGTCAGGCTCAGCCGGATCATCCAGCCGATAAAGATCGCCACGATGATCAGCGCCATGGCGAGCGCCCCCTTGGAGAAGGGGTAGCCGGCCGCCTTGCGCCGGCGGTTCCATGTGTTGGTCAGCAGCCCCGTGAACTCCTGGAGCGCGCCGGTGGGGCAGATCCAGCCGCAGAAGGCCGGCCCGAACAGGAGCGAGGTGACCAGGATCGTGGCCGGCACGGAGCAGTAGTAGAGCGCCACGATGTTTTCACGTCCGATCTCGCTGAGCCCCCGGTGGAAGTTGCGGATCATGCCGAACACGCCCAGGCAGGTGAAGACCACGAAGATGAAGATCACCACGCCGAAAAGCTGGTTCAGGTGGCGCCAGCGCTGCCGGTGCCGCGGCGGCGCCACGGCCGGCAGCACGGCCAGCAGGCCGAGCGCCAGGATGGTGAGCAGCTCCACATAGCTGCCCTCGAAGCCCATCATGGCTTTTTCAACCAGCTTGATGTTGCCGAAAAAGCCGGCCAGGCCGCTTTCGATTCCGCTCCACCAGGTGGCGAGGTCGCCGATCATGCTTCCTCCAGGCTCAGGAAGCGGGCGATTTCCGGCGTGGCGGGATGGGTGAAAAGTCCCTCCGCCGTGTCTTCCTGCATCAGGCGCCCCTGCATCAGGACCCCGGCGCGCGAGGCGAGCGCCCGCGCCTCGCGCAGGTCGTGCGTCACGTGCAGCGTGGTGGTTCCCAGCTCGCGGTGCACCAGGGCCAGGCAGTCCTGCAGCGACCGCCGGCCCGGCGGATCCAGCATGCCCAGGGGCTCGTCCAGCAGGAGCAGGGCGGGCTCCACGGCCAGGGCGCGGGCCAGGGCCACGCGCCGGCCTTCGCCGCCGGAGACCGTGGCGGCGCTCTGCCCGGCCAGAGCCTCGAGCCCGAAGAGCGCCAGGAGCCGCTCCACGCTCGCGGCTTGTTCCTTTTTTGTATATTTTGAAAAGCGCAGGCCGAAGGCCACGTTCCCGGCCACGGTCAGGTGGGGGAAGAGGTCGCCCGTCTGCGACACATAGGCCACGCGCCGCCGCTCCGGAGGCAGGCCGCCGAGGTCGCGGCCGCCCAGCCGGATCATGCCGGGCGGCGAGGGGAGCACGCCGGCGATCAGGCTGAGGAGAGTCGTCTTGCCGGAGCCCGAGGGGCCCAGCAGCACAAACCAGTCCCGCTCGGCCAGGTCCAGCGACAGGGGCCCCAGCTGGAAGGCGCCGGCCGTGGCGGCCGCCTGGCGCAGGGAGAAGAAGGGCTCCATCATGAGGCCCCTCCTTCCGGCGCGTGCAGGGTGGGAATGCGGCGGGAGACGAGCTGGAGCAGGAAGAAGAGGCCCAGCGACAGGAGCAGCAGGGTGGAGACGAGCGGCGCGGTCTCGGCCAGCCCCATGCGCTCGAAGCGGTTGAAGACGGCGATGGGCGTCACCGCGGGCGAGGCGGTCATGAAGTAGACGGCGCCGAACTCGCCGGCCGCCCGGGCCCACGTGAGGACCGCGGCCAGGAAGAGGCCCCGCCGGGCCAGTGGCAGCGTCAGGTGGAAGAACGCCCCCAGCGAGTTGGCGCCCAGGTGGCGGGCCGCCAGCTCCAGCGGGGGCGGCACGGCGTCGAACGCCGCTATGGCGGGCTTGACCAGGAACGGCAGCGCCACGAACACCTGGGCCAGCACGATGCCCGCCAGGGCGCCGTCGAAGCGGATGCCGAGCAGGTCGAAGAGTGCGCCCCCGAGCGGCTGCGCGCGGCCGAAGGTCATCAGCAGGGCAAGGCCGGCCACCGACTGGGGAATGACGACCGGCACATCGATCAGCGAGAGCACGAGGGCCTTGCCGCGGAACTCGAGCCGGCTCAGCCCGTAGGCCAGCGGAATCCCGAACAGGGCCAGGATCGCCGTGGACAGGGTGGCCGTCCCCGCGGTCAGCAGGATGGCCTGCCGGGCTTCGGGCTCCCGCAGCACGTCTCCCAGGCTCTGGGGCGTCTGGCCGAGCAGGAGGATCACCACCGGCAGGAGCAGCGCGCCCAGGAAGGCGAGGCCGGCGACGAGGAAGCAGCGGGCGGCGTTGGAGGGCACCCGGCCGCGCGCCGAGAAGGCGGCGGTGAGCAGCAGGAAGAGGAGGAAGGCCGTTTCCCACGCGTAGGGCTGGCCGGCGGTGAAGGCGACGATCAGCGCCCAGAAATAGGCCAGCATGCGCGGGCTGCGCCCCGTGGCGGAGAGGCCCATGAGCGCCAGCAGGAAGAGCGGCTCGGCGTGGCTCATGCGGAGAATGAAGATGTAGAAAAGGACGCCGTAGCTGCCGGCGAAGAGAAGCCCGTAGGAAAGGGGGAGGTTCTCGAATATTTTGAAGCCCGCGTAGACGGTCAGGATGTTGACCATCAGGATGGCGCCGCTGGTGAGGGAGTCGGGCGCGAGCTGCTGGCCGATCAGGGCGTGTGAGGCGATCAGGAGCATGATGGCCGGCCCCATCAGGCGGTCGGCGACTTTTCGCACCGTGAGCCAGGCCAGCACCAGGTTGGCGCCCAGCAGCAGGAGGTTGAACAGCTCGAAGGGCTGGATCCAGGCGCGCCAGCCAAGGTAGGCGTGCAGCACCAGGTGAAGGCCCGCGATCAGGAGAGGCGCCACCATCAGAAGGGCCCTCCATAGTCGGCGCACTCCCGGAAGGGCGCATACAGGGAGCGGTCGCCGTAGAAGCGGGGGCGGAGCAGGGTGAACCCCTTTTCCTCCCAGACGCCGCGCCCCGCGGTCAGCAGGCTGCGCACGAGGGCGACGGCGGCTTCGGGATGCGGGGCGTTGTCCGGAATGGATAAGGCGTAGATGGCGGCCTCCGGATCGGTCTCCAGGCGGATGAAGCGGATATCCTGCATCAGGCAGGTGGTGCGGTAAAGGAAGGCGTAGTCCAGGTCGCCCGCCTTGAGCCGCGCCGCCAGCGTGCCGACATCGTCCACCACCGGCACGGAGGGGCCCCGCAGGCGGGCCTCCAGGCCGGCGGCGCCCGCGCGTTCCCTTTTCTGGACCATCCGGAGGGCGCGGACCCCGGCGGGGCTGATCTTCTCATCGGCCCGGCCGAGGCGGACGGCCGGATCGAGCAGGACGGGCGCCCAGTCGCGCTCGGCCTCGTCGGTGCGCGGGGCGCGGCTGCCCACGGCCAGGACGAGCTCGTCGGAGGCGAACTCGAGGCGCCAGGCGAAGCGGCCGGCGCCGCGGCTTTGGAAGTAGGCGCCGTCGGTGATCAGCATCAGGTCGCAGTCGCGCCCAAGCTCGGTCACCTTGCGCAGCAGGTTGCCGCTGCCGCCGGTCTCGCTGGTGATCGCGCGGCCGAGGCTCACCTCCGCCTTCGGAAGCAGCTCGTGCAGCGCCGGCTCGAAGGCGGCGGCGTAGAAGACGGTCAGGGGCGGCGGCTGCCGAGTGCATGCGGCGGCGAGGAGAAGAATAGCGAATAGCGGATAGCGGACTGAAGCTTTCACAGGCCCAGCTTCTCCTCTTTTCGGAAAGCCGCGATGGCGGCGCCGAGGGCCACGATGGTCTGGGGCGAGTCGGGGATGTGGACCTTTTTGTTGAGGCTCTCCTCGACGGTCCGCGCCAGCGCGCGGTTGAGCGCGCCGCCGCCGACGAAGGCGATCACCTCGCGCTGGCCCACGCGCCGGACCATGGAGCCGATGCGGTCGGCGATGGCCTGGTGGGCGGCGGCGGCGATATCGTCCTTGGCCACGTTCCGGGCGAGGAGCGACACCACCTCGCTCTCGGCGAAGACGGCGCAGGTGGAGTTCATGTGGATCTGCACGGTGGAGCGGAGCGCCGCCTCGATGAAGGCCGGCAGGTCCATCTCCAGCTTGCGGGCCAGCATCTCCAGGAAGCGGCCCGTGCCGGCCGCGCACTTGTCGTTCATGGCGAAATCCTCCACCTCGCCCTGGTCGCCGAGGGCGATGACCTTGGTGTCCTGGCCGCCCAGGTCGAGCAGGGTGTGGATGGGGCCGCCCGGGCAGCCGGTATGCACCGCCCCCAGGGCGCAGGCCTTGATCTCGGTGATGACCAGGTCGCCGAAGCCCGCGAGGCGCCGGCCGTAGCCGGTGGTGGCCACGGCGTCCACCTGGCCCTTGTCCAGGCCGGCGGCCACCAGGGCGGCGTCGAAGACGAGGCGGGCGGAGTCGGAGGGCAGGGCGGCGTTGGGCATGACGATCGAGGCGAGCGTCCGCGTGCCGTCGAAGAGCACGGCCTTGGTGGTGGTGGAGCCGATATCGAGCCCGGCGGTGATCTTCATAAGGTCTCCAGGAAGGCCTCGAGGCGGACGCGGAGCTGCTCCGTGTCCTCGAGGCTGTAGTCGGTGCGGAGGTTCATGACCGGGAAGCGCCGGTCCTTGAGCACGCGCTCGAGGCGGTAGCTTTCCAGGTCGAACGGCTGGCAGAGGCGGAGCGAATAGTTGACCACGCCGTCGGCTTTGGCCTGCTCGCGCAGGTCGAGCACGCGGTTGATCCGGGTGGTCTGGGTGGTGAAGCAGGGGCAGATCGCGCCGAAGATCGAGCGCGAGGCCAGGGCGCGCAGCAGGGCGTCGAAGCTGGTTTCGTCGGTCACCGCGGGCTCCAGGCAGGACTCCACGCCTGTGCAGAGCGTGTCGGCCACCACATCGGCGCCGCATTCCTCCAGCAGGTTGAGCACCTTGAAGTTGGGCCAGACCATGGGCGCGCCGGTGAGCAGCAGCCGGGGGCGCAGGCTGCGGCGCTCGGGCGTGTAGGCTTCCACGTCCACGAGCAGGCGCTCGGCGGCCTCGAGCCAGGCGTCGAGCGGCTCGGGCGAAAGGAGGGAGGCCTGCACGCAGGCGAACAGGTCGCGCGCGGTGAGGGCGCGCGGCTTTTCCCAGCGGACCGCTTGGATGCGGCGGAGCAGGTCGCTGCGGCGGCCGGTGAGGGCCATGGCGGCGCGCAGGGAGGCGCGGGTGGCCGCGCGGCCGGTGACGCCCGCGATGAAGTCGGCCAGGCGGCGCAGCTCGGCGGCCACCGCGGCGGCGTGGCGGTCGGGATCCTTGTCGGCCGGCAGGCTGAGGATGAACACGGGCTTGTAGTCGGCCAGCAGCTCGGCGAGCTTGCGCTTGGCGTCGCAGGTGGCGGGGACGATCAGGGCGTCGCAGGCGGAGGCGGCGGAGTCGGGCCGCAGGAACTGGCCGACGGTCGCCTTGGCGAGGGGGCAGACGTCGCCCGAAAGGATCTCCTCGCCGGCCATGACGGAGGCGCTGTTGCCGCAGTCGAGGCGCACGGCCTCTCCCCCGGCGGCCAGGATCAGCTCCACGGGCACCAGGTTGCACAGGAGGCCGAGGCGTGGCTTGGCGGGCGGCACGGCGGCGGCGCGTCGGAGCCGCTCCTCGAAGAAGGCCATGGCGGCGGGGCGACCGGGCGTCTCGGCCAGGCGGCGGAACTGCTCGTCCTCGAGGAACTGCTGCTTTTTCCGGTTGCCGGGATTGTCGGCCGACGCAGGGGGCAGGCGGTAGGGGTTCTGGCCGGAGGGTTTCATGGGGCGCTTCCTTGCGGCGGGCGGGGCGCCGCGCTTTCGGTGACCGTTTTGCCCGCGAACTCCAGCCGCAGGCAGGAGGGGCGGGGGCAGTAGGCCACGCACTTGAGGCAGTAGAGGCAGTCGAAGGAGGAGACGTCCGTTTCCTTCATCTCGGCGGCCACGACGGGGATATCCATGGGGCAGACGTTGCGGCAGACGCCGCAGCCGTTGCAGCGGTGCGGCGTTTTCTTCAGGGCCAGCAGCCCCCCCTTGTTGAAGTGGCCGCCCAGCATGCCCAGGGGGCAGAAGCGGCACCAGAGCCGGCGGCCGGCCATGAAGCTGAGGACGAAGAAGAGGCCCAGCCCCACGGCCGCGTAGAGGAAGAAGCCGCCCATCCAGTCCATGCCCGGCAGGGGCGGGTAGCCGGCGGGCCCCCGGGCGGCCACGGGGCAGACCTGCTGGCCCGGGCAGATTTTACAAAAGGGGTACAGCGGGATCTTGCAGCCCAGGAAGCGGCCCTGCTCGTCGAGCCGCGGCACGGCGGCCGCGAGCAGGAGGCCGAAGGAGGCGAAGGAGAGGCCCGAGGCGAAGGCCGCCAGCTTGACCGGCCGCGACGGCTTAAGGTGGGGCAGGCCGAGGCGGCGGCGGATCCAGTCGAGCCCGTCCCCGGCGGCGGCCAGGGGGCAGACCCAGCCGCACCAGGCGCGGGCGCCGATGAAGAGGAGGACGAGCAGCGAGACGCATGCGGCGAGGGCCATGGCGAGCAGGGCGGTCTCCTCCACGCTGCCGGCGGCCACCTTGCGCAGGTCGAGCTGGGCCAGGCGCTGGAACAGCTCCATGTTGCAGCCCTGCACGTAGCCGCCGTCGGCGCTGAAGCGGCAGGGGGCGCCGGGGAGGTAGGCCAGGCGGTTGTCGTCGCGCATGACGGGCGTGGTTTCGGAGAAGCTGACCACATCGCGCCGGGCGACGGCGCGGCGGGCCTTCATGGCGTCGTAGTCGGCCGCGTTGGTCCGGAAGAGGAAGCCACCGAACATGAGGAGCGCGAAGCAGGTCAGCCGGACCGCGCGCCGGAAGCCGACGGTGGAGAGGGCGGGCTCGAGGAGCACGAGGAAGGCGGTTACGCCCATGAGCAGGGCGCCGGGCGTGGTGGGGAAGCCGATGAAGCCGGCCGGGGCGGGGGTGTTGAGCAGGTTGGAAAGGATATGGGCCACGAGGCCCGCCAGGGCCAGGGCGGGGATGACCAGGAAGAAGCGGTAGAACCGGTTGCGGGGCAGGAGCAGGGCGGGGATGACGAGGAGGAGGAGGGGCGGCACGAAGGGGCTTTCGAGGCGGTAGAGCCAGGAGTCGAACTCGGTGCGGAGCGCCAGCCGGTAGAGGAGTGTGAAAAGAAGGGTGAAGCCCACCGGCAGGGCCGCCTGCTTGAGGAAGGTTGAATAGCGGCGGGAGAAGGCCAGGGCCAGCAGGAGGCCCGGCAGGAAGAGGACCGACTGCAGGGGCCGGAGCGCGGGCGCGAGGGCCGAGAGGATGGCGGTCAGGGTTTCCATAGTTTCCGGATCACGAGGAGGCCGAAGATCATGGCCATGGGCAGCAGGTACCAGAGGTAGTAGCGGTCGGCCTTGCTGTCGGCGATGATCGCGATGGTGGCGAAGCGGGGCGCCTCGCCGCCGTTCGGCGCGGCGGCCTGGAGGGTGAACTGGCGGAGTCGGGCGGAGGAGTCGGGCGCAAAGGCCAGAGCGGGAAGCAGCCGGTTGGTGGCGGCGACGCCGGGGCCCCAGGTAAGGACGGGGAGGCCGCCGGAGAGGGCGCGCGGATCCAGCTCGAAGGCGATCGTCATGCCGGCGATTTCGCCGAACTCGCGGTAGAGGGTGTTGGACTCGATGAGGAGGGGGAGCGGGCGGCCTTCGCCGTCCTGGAGCTGCACCTGGGAGGGCTCGGCCACGGAGAAGCCGGTCATGGCGAGGCGGCCGAAGACGAGCCAGGCTTCGGGGGTCGAGGGGCGGAGGGCTTCGGGGGCCTCCCGCAGCGGCAGGGCGGCGGGATTGGCGGGCTCGCCGATCTGGAGGGAAACCGATTCCGCGGCCACGCCGCCGGCCAGGAGGAGGGCCAGGCACAAGGCGGGAAGGCCGAGGGCTTTGCTTCTTTTGGGGTATGCGTTGTTCATGGCCCTGTTTCTTGGGAAATCGACCCGTTTGAGCCCTTTATGATAAGGCCGGGAAGGCGTGAAAACAATGGAAATCAGATTGTCACGCGGGGACGCGGAGGGCGCGGAGGGAGGGGGAAAACATCCGCACACAGAGACACGGAGGCACGGAGAGCATCATGACGACCTGTCTTCTCCGTGTCTCAGTTTCTCTGTGTGAGGAAGTAACGAGCGCTCATCCTTGTTGATTTTTGACAGGATTATTAGGATTACGGGATTTTGGCTAAGCACTTGGACAAGGGGTGGCCTTGGGGGTTGAATCCAAGCAATCCTGTCAAAAAAGCATAAGCTTACTTGGCTGCAAAGCGAAGCGTGCCGAAATGCTTGGGCTGGTGAAAGCTGAGGATGTCCACAGGCGACCAGCAGGCGTAGTGGGGGTAGTCACTGCCGCACTTATAGAAGTTCCCGCGCCAGGTCTTGCCGGCCGCCGGCGTGACGGGGCCGATGATCGACTCGAACAGCGAGAAGGGAATGAAAGCCTGCATGTGCCAGACCAGGGGGCCCGGAACCTCTTTTTTCACGGGCCCGTTGAACGTGGCATGGATCCGCATGTCCGTGATCAGCTTGTGGGGGACCTTCGTCATCTTGTGAAAGCGGCCGTTCACGACGGTCGGATCCGAGATGTGGAAAAGCAGGAGGGTTCCGGCGGCGTTGAACTCGAAGTTGAAATAGCCCCGGTTGCCCGGGGGCTCCACGAAGAACTCGACGCAACTGTCGCGGCACACCTGTTGCTGGTAGCGGGTGCAGCGGGCGATCACGTGCCGATCCTCCACCCGGAAGAAGAGGTGAAGCCCCTTCTTGTCATACATCAGGCGCACGGTGGTGCGCGGGTGGAAGAAGCTGGAATCCTTGTGGAACCGGTCGACCTGGGCCAGGGCGCCCGTTTTCCAGACCGGGTCATTCCAGTCGCTATCGGGCGCAGGGGCGCCCGCCAATGGACGAATCGTATACGAACGCATCTGAACTCCTGAATAAGGGGACAGATAATGGGCTATTTGTGTGACTCTGTCAATAACAATGCGGATTTCTGGAACCTCGGTGTTTTTCGTCTGACTGGTGTTTAAACGATGCGGGATGACCCGTCGGGTTGCGGCGTTTCGGCGTTAACGGAAGGGTGCTTTCGGGCTGATCCGCCTTCAGGCTGGAGGCGTCGGGACACGAGTCCACGCCGCCTCGCCTTCAGGCGGCTGAGCCTCGAAATCACCTCTTCCGTTTCCGCTGATCGAAACGCCTCGACGACAACGCCTCGCGCGCCCGCGGGTCTTCCGACCACGCTCGGGCGGCGCGCGATTAGGTTCCCGTTGGGGAGCCCGATGACAACCTACGCAAACGTACATTTTCTAGCGGGCTTTAGTCGGAGGCCGCCAGGCATTTACTCACCAACCGATCAGCCACTTTATGAACGCGTTCGTCCTCAACATCATTCCACTTGATTCTGCCCTGCCGCCATTCCATGATGAGGCCATGAAGATTTCCTGGCGGAAAGAATGGAATCCCTGGGCGGCGGTGGGGCTAACGACCCTTCTGATGCACCTGCTTCTCCTGGTGGAGACGGCGCGCAGCGTGTTTGCCGTTCCGCTGGTGGATGCCGCCACCTATCACCAGTGGGCGCAAACGTGGAGCCGGGAGGGCTTGCCGCACGCCGCCTTCTGGCAGCCTCCCCTTTTTCCGGGATTCCTGAGCGTGGTCTATGCGGGGGCGGGCGCCACCGTCATGGCCGGCCGGATTGCCCAGGCGCTCCTGGCGCTTATCGGAGCCTTGCTGACTTATGCGCTGGGCCGCCGCCTGATCGGCGGCAAGGCGGCGCTCGCGGCGGGGCTGGCGGTGGCCTTTTGCGGGCCGCTTCTGTTTTTCCAGACGCAGTTGCTGCCGGTGGGGCTGGCGTCGGCGCTGGACCTGGCGCTCGTGCTCCTGGTGCTGCGCGCGGCGGAGCGGCCGACGGCCACGCGCTGGGCGGGGGCGGGGGTGGCGCTGGGGCTGGCCGGGCTGGCGGTGCCGAACGCCCTGGTGATGGGCGCCGTGGCCCTGCCGCTGGCCTGGCGCGGGGCGGAGGGCCGCCGGCGCTGGTTTTTCGTCGTGGCTTTCCTGGCGGGCGCGGCGCTGATGGTGGCGCCGGTCACCCTTCGCAACCGGCTGGCCGGGGGGCGCTGGGTGCTGGTTTCGACGAACAGCGGCGTCAACTTCTATATAGGGAATAACGCGCACATGCCGGTGACCGTGGCCACCCGGCTCGGTCTGGACTGGGATCGACTGATCCAAATGCCCTATTTGAAGGGGGCGCAGGGGGCCGCCGAAGCGGATCGCTATTTCTGGCGCGAAGCCGGGGGCTTTATCGCCCGCTCGCCGGGGCTGTTCCTGGAAAACCTGGGGGTCAAGGCCCGCCAGTTTTTTGCCGCCCGGGAGATTCCCCGCAATCTCGACCTGTATACGATGCGGGCCCACTCGCTGGTTCTCAAGGGGCTGACCGGGCGCTGGGAGTGGTTTGCGTTCCCGTTCGGGCTGGTGGGGCCGCTGGCGCTGGTGGGGATGGTGCTGGGGTGGCGGCAGGGGTGGGCGCAGCGGGTGGCGATCGGGTTCA
>CAIKKV010000581.1 GCA_903828035.1 uncultured bacterium | reverse complement strand
CAGAATAGTCGGATACCTTCGGCCATCCTGCGGCGGCAGGTAGATATCGGCGGCCAGCTCGATCCCGTCGCTCATGTTGACCCGGGCATTGAACAGGGCTCTAGCCTGGCAATTCTCAGTTGGCGATGTCATGGCCCCTATCTTTCCAAATATCGTCGTTTATCACAATAGACGAAATCTGACATTGTACATCAAAATTTAGCGGCCTTGCATTAACAGGCGGCATCGGCCACACTCCCCGCATGCTCGCATCACCCGGGCTTACAACCCCTGCCCCGCCTGCGTCCGAGGCGCCCCCGCTGGTCCGCATGACCGGCATCGGCAAGCGCTTCGGCGACTCCCTCGTGTTGCGCGAGGCGGGCCTGGAAATCCGGGCCGGCGAAGTCCATGTGCTGGCCGGTGAAAATGGCGCCGGCAAAAGCACCTTGATCCGCATCCTGGCCGGCCTCCACCCCGATTACGCGGGCCTTATCGAAATCGACGGCCGCCGGGTTCACCCCTCCTCCCCCCAGGCCGCCGACGCCCTCGGCATCGCCGTCGTTCACCAGGAGCTATCCCTCATCCCCTCGCTGAGCGTGGCCGACAATCTCTTTCTCGATCGCTTCCCCACCCGCCTGGGCTTTGTCCGCTCCCGCCATCTCCACGCCCTGGCCCAGGCGCTGCTGGACCGGCTGGGCATTCCCGCCCGGTCCGACTCCCTCACCGGCGACCTGCCGGTTGGCGTCCAACAGCAGATCGAAATTGCCAAGGCGATCGACCGCCAGGCCCGCGTGCTGATCATGGACGAACCGACCAGCGCCCTGACGCGCCCGGAAGTCGCCTCGCTTTTCACGCTGATCGCCTCGCTCAAAAAGCAGGGGCGCGCGATCGTCTACATCACCCACAAGATGGAAGAGATCGAGCAGCTGGCCGACCGGATTACCGTCCTGCGCGATGGATGCGTAGTCGGCTCGGGGCCCGCAGCCGACATTCCCACGGCGCGCCTGATTCGGCTCATGGTCGGGCGCGATGTCGAAACCCTTTTTCCACGCCATGCGCCGCATCCCGGTCCGGAACGCCTTTGCGTCGAACACTTCAGCGTCTTTCCCCATGGCCGCCAGAAGCCCGCGGCCGTCTCGGATGTCAGCTTCTCCGTGCGCCAGGGCGAGATCCTCGGCATCGGCGGCCTACAAGGGTCCGGCGCCTCCGAATTATTAACCGGACTGTTCGGGGGCTATGGCGATCGCACCCTCGGCTCCCTCCGGCTCGATGGCCGCCCCGTCACTTTGAACTCGCCACGCGAGGCGATCCGGCATGGCGTGGCCCTGCTGACCAGCGATCGCAAAGCCACCGGGCTCGTCCTGCCGCTCAGCGTCACAGCCAACGTCACGCTGGCCGCCCTCCCATTGCTATCCCCCGCCGGCTGGCGCCGGCCGACTCGGGAAACGCGTGACGCCGCGGCGCTGGCGGAGGCCCTGAACCTGCGCGCGGCCTCCCTGGAGATGGCGGCGGGCGCCTTGTCGGGCGGGAACCAGCAGAAAGTGGTGCTGGCCAAATGGCTGCTGACCAAGCCCGCCCTTCTGCTGCTGGATGAGCCGACCCGCGGCATCGACGTGGGCGCCAAGCGTGAGATCTATTCACTCATGAATCAATGGACCCGCGAAGGCCTGTCGATTCTCCTGATTACATCGGAATTACCCGAGTTGCTGGCCCTGAGCGACCGGCTGCTGGTCCTTCACCGCGGCCGGCTGGCGGCCCGCTTCGACCGGGATCAAGCCACACCGGAGGCGGTCATGGCCGCCGCCATGGGCGAAATGGAGACAGACCGAACATGACCCATCACTCTTTGAACAAGCCACGATCCGCCTTCCTCGGGGCCTTGGCCACTCCCGCCGGGCGGGCCCTGGCCGCCCTGCTCCTGGTGCTGCTGCTGGGCGTCCTCTTTCATGCGGATGGCGCCTTTTTCAAACTGGCCACCCATCGGGACACGCTACGGCAGGCCTCTACCTATGGAATCCTGGCGTGCGGCATGACGCTGGTCATCGTGGCCGGGGGCATCGACCTCTCGGTCGGCAGCGTGCTGGCGTTCGTCTCGGTGGCCTTTTCGATTCTCTGCATGCACGCCGGCTGGCCGCCGTGGCTGGCCGTTCCCGTCTGCCTGCTTCTCGGCGCGCTGTGCGGCGCGGTCTCGGGAACGCTCGCCGCCTGGTTCGGCGTGCAGCCGTTCATCGCCACGCTGGCGCTCATGGTCTTCGCGCGGGGGCTGGCCAAGACGATCTGCGGCGGCATGAAGGTGTCGACCGCCGTGCGAAATGCGGACGGCAGCTTCCATTACGTGGATGTGCCCGCCGTCTTCCGCGCCATCGACTCCCGCATCCTCGGCGGCAACCTGGCGGTGGTCACCGTCCTGTTCGCCCTCTGCGCGCTCGCCGCCTGGCTGGCCCTGTCGCGCCACCGGTGGGGCCGCTACCTGCACGCCATCGGAGGGAACGAGGAAGCCGCCCGCCTCTCGGGCGTCCCCGTCCGCACCTCCAAGCTGGCCGCCTACATGGCCAGCGGCCTCCTGGCGGGCGTGGCCGGAATCTGCCAGGCCGCGCAGGAGCAGCAGGGCGACCCCGAAGCCGGCGCGGGTTACGAGTTGACCGCCATCGCCATCGTGGTCATCGGCGGGACCAGCCTGATGGGCGGACGGGGCGGAATTGCCCTGACGCTTATCGGAACCCTGACCATCGGCTACCTGGATAAGATCCTGAGCATCAATGCCATTCCGGAGGCCAGCCGCCTCATGCTGACGGCCGTGATCATCGTGGCGGCGGTTCTGACCCAGCGGCGGAAATAACGGATTGCGAATCTTGACACTTGGGCGGAACAGATATACGTATAGAGCCAACGGAGGATGATCATGAAATCGACAACAAGGTGGCTGGCGACTCTGACTGTACTGGCTTTGACGGGCACGCTGATCGGCTGCCGGCCTTCCGGCCCCGCCGTGCCGGCCGGGAAAGCCGTCAAAAGCGGCTACACGATCGGCATGAGCCAATGCAATCTCGGCGAGCCCTGGCGCGTGCAGATGAACGCCGACATCAAGGCGGCCGCGAAAAAACATCCGGAATTGACCGTCGTCTTCAAGGACGCGCAGAACGACACGCTCCGCCAGCGCTCGCACGTCGAGGAGTTCGTCAGCGCCGGGGTCAACCTGATCATCATCAGCCCCAAGGAGGCGCAGCCGCTCACCGAGCCTGTCGCCAAGGCCATGGAGGCGGGCATCCCCGTCATCGTGCTGGACCGCGCCGTGCTGGGCGATAAGTACACCTGCTTCATCGGGGCCGACAACCGGAAAATCGGCAAGGCGGCCGGCGAGTGGATTGTCAAGAAGCTGGGCGGCAAGGGCAAGGTGGTGGAGCTGAAAGGGCTGATGACCTCCACGCCAGGCCAGGATCGCAACGCCGGCTTCCGGGAAGGCATCGCGGGATCGGGCCTCGAGGTGGCGTTCGAGGCGGACATGAAGTGGCTCGAGCCCGATGCGCGCAAGGAGAT
>CAIKKV010000580.1 GCA_903828035.1 uncultured bacterium | reverse complement strand
GCCCGCCAGGGGTTTCGTCGTTGCCACCGCGAGCGGAGCCTTCGTTATTTGCTCGAGCACCCTTCGACAGAGAGGAATACGACCAGCGATACCAAGCGTCTCGCTCGATCTCGCGCTCGGGGAACGGTTCGGCATTCAGCACACCGCTCACTTCAGGCGTGGGTGCATCCCAATGACGGTTGTCGAACCGGGTCATGAACCACTCGCTCACGAAAAGCCCGGCGAAGGAGCCCAGCCCCACCAGGCACTCGTTGATCCCGATGTTGCGTGAGCGATGGCCCGCGTTGGAGGCGTAGAACACGGCGCAGAAATACATGAACCCCGCCCACAGGCCGAGGAGGGCGATTCCGGGCGCCGTGACCGAATAGACTGGAAACCGCCACAGCAGCAACAGGACCAGGACCGCCAGCCCCTGGACCGCCCCCAGGATGACCGGCCGGTAGAGCCAGTGGCGGGCCTTGATCATGAGCCCTCCGGAAACGGCCTGAAGGAACATGTGGGCGAACAGCGGAAGGCCGGCCAGCGCCGCCGGGATTCCCGCGCGACCGCTCAACGCGGGGAAGAAGGTTTGCAGCGGCCGCTGCACGAACATGGCCGTAAAGATCATGACCCAGGCCACGCCCACGAACACCCCGTGCAGGCCGGGCTCACCCTCCGGCGATCCCTCCACGTGCTCATCAGCCGACTGGTCCCCGCCCGGCCTCGAGCGATGGCGGAGCAGAAGCACGAAAATCAAGAGGCTGACGACGAACACGAGAATCAGGAGGGGAATATCCCCCAGCTTGTAAAGGGAGCCGGAGAGCAGGAAGCCGAGGCTGGCTCCGCCGCTCCAGGCCGCGGTGTACAGGGCCGTGGCCCGAACGAGGCCGCCGGGAGGCGCCTCGCCGCGCATGAACGTCTGGAAGGCGTTGAAGAAGAAGGCCATGGCCACGCCGAACACGGCAAGGGCGCCCAGCAGCGGGTAGAAACTTTTCAGGGCCAGCGCCGCCAGGGCGGCCGCCATGCCCAGGCCAACCCCGACCAGCAGGAAGGAGCGCGCGTTGCGGCGGGACAGCATCAGGCCGACGGCCATGCTGAACACCATATAGGTGAGCTGGAAAAGGCCGCCCAGCCAGGCGCACTGATGGGTGTCCATACCCCGGGCGCCAGCGCCGTAACTCACGGCAAACAGCACCAGGAAAACAATGGCGTCCATCACGGCCGGACACAGGAAGATGATCATACTCGCGCCGCTCCTTTTCGAAAGCCGCCAGTATGGCGATTTTGCGTGGCTTTGTCCATTTTGCAATCGCCTTACACCATCTGATACGGAGGGCGGAGCGATGCGACGCCACGTAGCGTGGAGGGCGGAGCGATGCGACGCCGCGTAGCGTGGAGGGCGGAGCGATGCGACGCCGCATGTGAATGGAAGTCGTCCTGAAGAAGGGCTCGCAGCGCTCGCCCCTCCACCTCAGGCAACAACGCGAACCGTGGAGGGCGGAGCGATGCGACGCCGCATGTCTGTTGCGGGAAAGGAGGGATTCCGGTATAGTACCCGCTTAATTGACATCCGACGAACAACAGGTGTGATATGGCCCTATACCCCTTTTCAACGATCGAGCCCAAGTGGCAGCACGTCTGGCTGTCGCAGAAGACCTTTAAAACGCCCGACCAGCCCGACCTCACGCGCCCCAAAATCTACGTGCTCGACATGTTCCCCTACCCCAGCGGCGCGGGGCTGCACGTCGGCCATCCCGAAGGCTACACCGCCACGGACATCCTCTGCCGCTACAAGCGCATGCGCGGGTTCAACGTGCTGCACCCCATGGGCTGGGACGCCTTCGGCCTGCCGGCCGAGCAGTACGCCATCAAAACCGGCACGCACCCCCGCCTGACCACCGAGAACAACATCGACACCTTCCGCCGCCAGCTTCAGATGCTCGGGTTCTCCTACGATTGGGACCGCGAAATCTCCACCACCGACGAAGATTACTACCGCTGGACGCAGTGGATCTTCCTCCAGCTCTTCAAAAGGGGCCTCGCCTACGAGTCCGAAGTGCCGGTGAACTGGTCGCCCACGCTCGGCACCGTGCTGGCCAACGAGGAAGTCGACGAGTGGCGCTCCAAGGGGCACACCGTGGAGCGCAAGCCGCTGCGGCAGTGGGTGCTGAAAATCACCGCCTACGCCGAGCGGCTGCTGGCCGATCTCGAGACCCTGGACTGGCCCGAGGGCATCAAGGAGATGCAGCGCAACTGGATCGGCAAATCCGTAGGCGCCGAGGTTGATTTCGCCGTCGCCGGCCTGCCGGGCGAGCCCATCCGGGTCTTCACCACCCGCCCGGACACCCTGTTCGGCGCCACCTACATGGTGCTCGCGCCCGAGCATCCGCTGGTGGATCGCATCGTCACCCCCGTCCAGAAGGCCGCGGTGGCGGCGTATCGCGACGCGGCCGGCCGCAAGAGCGATCTTGAGCGCACGGAGCTGCAGAAGGAGAAAACGGGCGTTCCCACCGGCGCTTTCGCGATCAATCCGGTCAACGGCCAGAAGATCCCCGTCTGGATCGCCGATTACGTCCTCTGGGGCTACGGCACGGGCGCCATCATGGCCGTGCCGGGCCACGACACGCGCGATTACGCCTTTGCCCGGACCTTCGGCCTGCCCGTCGTGGAGGTCGTCGCCGGGGGCACTCTCGCGAACGAGGCCTTCACCGGCGACGGGCCGCTCGTCAATTCCGCCAACGCCGAGGTGACGCTCAACGGCCTGCCGGTTCCCGAGGCCATCGGGCGCATCACGGAGTGGCTGGCCTCCAAGAAGCTGGGCGAAGCCCGGGTCAACTACCGCCTGCGCGACTGGCTGTTCAGCCGCCAGCGGTACTGGGGCGAGCCGTTCCCGCTGGTCCACTGCCCCGCCTGCGGCGTGGTGCCCCTGGACGAAAAGGACCTGCCGCTCCGCCTTCCCGAGATGAAGGACTTTTCGCCGACCGGCACCACCGAGCCGCCCCTGGCCAAGGCGGCGGACTGGCTCCGCACCCCCTGTCCCGCCTGCGGCCGCGAGGCCCGGCGCGAGACCAACGTCATGCCGCAGTGGGCCGGCTCCTGCTGGTACTACCTGCGCTATATCGACCCGAAGAACAAGACCGCCCTTTGCACCCCCGAGAAATCGGCCTACTGGCTGCCCGTGGACCTGTATGTCGGCGGCGCGGAGCACGCGGTGCTTCACCTGCTCTACGCCCGGTTCTGGCATAAGGTCCTCTTCGATCTCGGCCTGGTGCCGACGGCCGAGCCTTTCCAGAAGCTGATCAACCAGGGCCTTATCCTGGGAGAGATCGAATACCACGCCTACCAGGATGCGGACGGGGAGCGGGTCAGCGCGGAGCATGTGTCTGAAAACGACACCGACCTGCGGAGCGGCAAAGCGCTGAAAGCCATCCGGCTGGCAACGGACCAGATCCGAAAGGAAGGCGAAGGATTTGTGATGGCGGACAATCCCGCCATCCGCGTGACCTCCCGGGCCTTCAAGATGAGCAAGAGCCGCGGAAACGTGATCAATCCGGACTCCATCGTCAAGGAGTTCGGGGCCGACACCCTGCGCCTGTACGAGATGTTCATGGGCCCGCTCACCCAGGCCAAGCCGTGGAACATGGAGGGAGTGGACGGCACCTTCCGGTTCCTCAACCGCGTCTGGCGGCTGATCATCAACGAGGAAACCGGCGCGCCGGTCAAAGAGATCAATGACTCGGAGCCCACGGACGCACAACGGCGGGCGCTGCATGCGCTGACCAAGAAGGTGACGGACGACATCGAGGCGATGAGCTTCAACACGGCCATTGCGGCCATGATGTCGTTCCTCAACGAAGCGGCTCACTGGGACTCGCGCCCGAAATCCGTGATGAACGTTTTCGTGCTGCTGCTCTCGCCCTTTGCGCCGCATATGGCCGAAGAGCTCTGGCAGCGGCTTGGGCATGATAAGACGCTGGCGTACGAGCCCTGGCCGGGCTATGACCCGGCGCTGCTGATCCCCGACACGGTGGAATACGCGGTCCAGGTGAGCGGCAAGGTGCGGAGCCGTTTCGTGGCGGCGCTGAAGGCCGATCCCGCGGAACTGGAGAAGCTGGCCCTCGCCGACCCGGTGGTCGTGAAATGGATCGACGGCAAGGCGATCCGGAAAACGATCATCGTGCCGGGGCGCCTGGTGAACTTTATCGTGGCGGGCTAGCTGGCAGCTGGCTGTCCTGGAGCCGGGACTCCCCGTCCCGGCCTTTCCCGTTTTTCGCCTGTTCACTATCGCACGAGGATCAAGGCCCCTTTCGGGGTTCCGGCCGCTTCCGTCTTGGACGCATAGAGCGTCCCGCCATAGCGGCCCAGGTTGACCAGGCCGCCATTGGGCAGCGGCTCCAGCGAGCAGTCGCTCGCCGGAGAGCCCTTGTCGATGCAGGGGCTGTTGACGGCGTCCTTGACCCACGTGCTGGTCGCGGGGTCGTAGCGACCGCCCTTGGACATGAGATGCGCATCGTACGGCGCGACAGCGCTGGCGAACAGGGGGTCCGCGTTGATGATGCCGGCGCCGTAATTTTTCACGCAATTTGCATTCAAGTTAAAGTTCGCCGCGTTCGTGTTGATGTCGCTGTAGGAAAGATTCAACGTCTCGGTGGTGGCGCTCTGCGAGAGAGTCTGCCCCGCACCACTCGCGCTATTCCCCCAGAAAATACAATTGGTGATTGTCAGGATCGAGCTGGCGACATTCGCCCGAATGGCCCCTCCGGGTGCATTGCCGGTAGTCGCATGCGTCGTTGAATTACTCAAAAACGTGCACTTGATGAACGTGTCGTTAACCTTCCCCAGTTCGAGTACAGCGCCCCCGCCCCCATTGGCCCCATTTGTGGAGGCATTCGCAACAAACGCACAGTTCTTGAAAACGTTCGTCGTGCTGCCGGAGCTCAATGAATGATAAAGCGCGCCTCCGCCGCCATACATCGATGTATTCAAGACAAAATC
>CAIKKV010000579.1 GCA_903828035.1 uncultured bacterium | reverse complement strand
TTCCACCGCGTCATCGACGGCTTCATGGTCCAGGGCGGCGGCTTCGGCAAGGACATGAAGCAGAAGGGCGTGCACGCCCCCATCCGCAACGAGGCGAAAAACGGGCTGAAAAACAGCCGCGGAACCCTGGCCATGGCCCGCACGAACGTGGTCGACAGCGCCACGGCCCAGTTCTTCATCAATGTCGCCGACAACGCCTTCCTGGACTTCAAGACGCCCGACGCGCAGGGCTTCGGCTACTGCGTCTTCGGAGAAGTGGCCTCCGGCATCGAAACCGTGGAAGCCATCCGCAAGGTCCGCACCGGAAGCAAGGGCGGATTCCAGGACGTCCCCCTGGAGACGGTGGAAATCCTCGAGGTCAAGCGCGCGGAACCGGCTGCATGAAGAATTGGATCCTGATCCCCCTGATCTTCCTGGCGGGCCTCGTGATCGGCGGCCTGCAGCCGCGGGGGGAGCTGCGCCGCCTGCACCGGGAGCTGGACACCCGCAAGCAGGCGGAGCGCACGCCGCCGCCGCAGGAGCGGCAGCTGGCCAGCTTCCTGAACATGCTGCCCATGGACACGCCGCGCCGCGGCGATCCCCTGCCCGCCTCCGCCCCCGAGCGCGGAGCCGGCGAAACCCGGCTCCTGGCGGGAGCCACCGGCCTGGTCTCGGAAGCCGCCTCCACCAACAGCTGGCGCGAGCCAACCCCCGCCGAACGCTCCGCCGCCTTCCAGGCCCGCCTGGACACCGCCGCGGAAGCATGGAAAATGCGCACCGAAGTGGCGCGGAACACCTTCGCCGCCAAAACCGGTTTTACCCCGCAGGACATGGGCAATTTCGATGTGCTCATGACCGCCATGAACGTCCGGATGAAGGACTTTTTCGTAAAGACGGCCGAAAAGCTGGAAAGCGGCGAGGCGTTCACGCCCGAGACCGGCGTGCGGCTGATGAGCGATCTGACCCAGTCCATGGTCCTGACCTATGACGAAATGGACCGCAAATTGCCGGCCACGTGGCGGAACGATGCCGGCGGCTCCTTCGACCTCGTGACCTACGTGGATCCGAATGTCGTGAAGCCGCTGATCAAGGTCGCCGACAAACTGCCCCAGCCCGGCGAGTCGCGGGCCCGGCTCGGCGGGGGCCGGCCCAATCCGTTCCGGCCATGAAGCGTTTTCTCCAGCATCTCGCCATCCTGACCCGCTTCGAGCTGGCCGATGCCGTGCGCAGCCGCCGCGCCGCCGTGGTGCTGCTCCTGTACCTGGCCGCCGCCCTGCTCTCCACCAACGCCTTCGTCTCGATGATCCAGAAGCTCGAGGTTCAGCTCTCCGACCTTCTCCAGCTGGGAACAAACACGCCCGGCGCGCTGGCCGACGCCCTCTGGAAATCGGCCCGCTTCCGCCAGATGATCGGCTCGCTGATCGGCGATCGCGACGTGGCGCAAAGCCTCATGGGCATGCCGCCCATCGCCCTGCTCTACGGTTTCCTGGCCTTCTTCTACACGCCGTTCTTCGTTCTCCTGACCGCCACGCCGCGCGTGGCGGGCGACGTGTGGTCCGGCTCCGCGCGGTTCGTCCTGTTCCGCACCTCCCGCGCCGCCTGGGTGCTGGGCAAGCTGCTCGGCCAGGCGGCGCTGGTGCTCCTGGCCATCGCCCTGGGCGCCCTGGGCGCCTGGTGCCTGGCCCGGTTCCGGCTCGAGGGGATGGACGGCCTGGCGGCGGCGCGCGGCATGGCGCTCATGGCGGGCAAGGCCTGGATCTTCTCGCTCCCCTTCCTCGGGCTCGCCCTCGGCCTCTCGCAGCTGGTGCGCTCGCCCAACACGGCCAACGCCCTCGGCTTCGTCGCCTGGCTCGGCACCGGCATCCTGGCCGCCATGGCCAAGCACTTCGCGGGCAACGGCCTCCGCGCCGGCTGGGACCTGGTGCTCATGCTCGTGCCGCAGGGCTACCAGCTGGATCTCTGGCGGCTCGACCCCGCCTCCATCGCCACGGCCACGGTCTCCCTGCTCGCCCTCGGCGCCGCCTACACCGCCGCCGGGTTCGCCGTCTTCTCCCGGAGGGACCTGTGAAGATCGCCCTCGCCATGAACGGCATCGTCAAATGCTACGGCCGCCGCCGGGCGCTGGACGGCCTGACCCTCGCCATCCCCGAAGGCTGCATCTGCGGCCTCATCGGAAGCAACGGGGCGGGCAAGACCACCGCCATGGCGCTGGCGGCGGGCCTCATCCAGTCCGACGCCGGCGCCATCGACGTGCTGGGGCTCGGCCCGTTCGACGCCTTCACGCACGGCGGCCGGCTCTCCCTGCTGCCCCAGGATTCCGTGATGCCGCCCGAGTCGACCGTGCGGGAGCTGATGGAGCATTACGCCCTGCTGCAGGGCGTGCCGGCCGGCCGCGTGGCGCGGGAGACCGCCGACGCCATCGGCCGGGTGCACCTGGCCGACCGGCTCGACGCGCCCACGCGCACCCTGTCGCACGGCATGAAGCGGCGGGTCATGATCGCGCAGGCGTTCCTGGGCGCCCCTCCGCTCGTGCTGCTCGACGAGCCGATGAACGGCCTGGATCCCCGCGAGGTGGCGGGCGCCCGCGAGCTGCTGGCCGGCCTGCGCAACCGGCAGACCGTGGTCATCAGCTCGCACAACCTGGCTGAAATCGAAAAGATCTGCGATCACGTGGTTTTCGTCGAACACGGCCGCGCGGTGCACGCGGGGCCCCTGCAGTCGGTCACCGGCAACCGCCAGATCCTCTGGTACGAACTGGATGGAGCCGCGCCGCCGCTGGAGCGGCTAAGCGACCGGCTGCCCCTGGCCGAGGTCACCCTCTCGGAGGACGGCCGGAGCCTGCGCTGCCGGTTCGATGCCGAGCGGCTCACAGCTCCGGCGGTGAACCGGCTGGTGCTGACCGAGCTGCTAGACGCCCGGGTGGGTATCGTCAGCGTCCGGCAGGGCGACGGGCTGGAAGCCGTTTACCTCGAAAAGTCAAGGACCCCATGAAACCCTCCACGCGACCCTACACGGCCGGCGAAGAGCTGGCCAACAGCCTCACGCACGGCCTGGGAGCGGCGCTGAGCGCCATTGCGCTGATCCTGCTGGTTGCGTATTCCTCCCTGCGCGGCGACGGCTGGCACCTGGCGAGCTGCACGATCTACGGCGTCACGCTGGTGCTCCTCTACACGGCCTCCACACTCTACCACGCCGTCCCCAACCCGCGCGCCAAGCGAATCCTCAAAATCGTGGATCACGCCTCCATCTTCCTGCTGATCGCGGGCACGTATACGCCCTTCCTTCTGGTCACGCTACAGGGCCCCTGGGGCTGGGGGCTCTTCGGCGCGGTCTGGGGCATCGCCGCGGCGGGCATCGTGATGAAGCTGTTCTGGACCGGCCGCTTCCGCTATCTGTCCACCGGCCTCTACCTGGCCATGGGCTGGATCGTCATGATCGCCCTCAAGCCGCTGGTCGCCAGCCTTCCCCCGGGCGGCTTGATCCTCCTGGGAGCGGGCGGCCTGCTGTACACGCTGGGCACGATCTTCTACCTGTGGAAGCAGCTGCTCTTCGGCCACGCCATCTGGCACGGCTTCGTGCTGGCCGCCAGCATCTGCCACTTTTTCAGCATCCTGCTGTACGTCATCCCGCGCTAAGCCCCGCTCACGTCGATCACGAAGATGTCGGGCTGGCAATAAAACCGCAGGGGCGGCGTGGCGGAGCCCACCCCGCTGCTGACGAACAGGTGCGTGCCGTTCACCACGAAGTGGCCGTGATCAAAGAGCCGGCCAAGCCGGGACGGCACGATCAGCGCGCCCAGCCACGGCACGCGGGCCTGCCCGGCATGATTGTGGCCGGAGAAGACGGCGTCCGCCCCGAGCCGCGCCAGGTCGTAAATGGCGTCCGGCGTATGGCACAGGACCAGCTTCAGGCCCGGCTCCTCCGGAAACGGCGGAATCCGGATCTCCTTGTAGCCGGCGTAGTCGCACCCGATGAATTGCATGATGCGGCCCTCCCGCTCCACCCGCGCCGAGGTGTTCACCAGCAGGCGGAAGCCCTTCCCCGCCAGCAGCGCCTGGATCCGCCCGGGATCCGTCCAGTGATCGTGATTCCCCAGGACCGCGAAATCCCCGCTCCGGCTGATCGGCCGCAGGACCCGCTCCAGAATCGGAATGGAATGAGTGCGGGTCACGAAATCGCCCGTGAAAAACGCATAATCCGGCTGCAGGGCCTCAGCCCGGTCCAGCGCCGTCCGGTAATAGGCTTCGTCAAAGGACGGATGGACATGAAAATCGGTCAGGTGCACGATCCGGAAGGGCTTGCCCGTCCAGGCCGGAAGCGTCACGCGGTAGCGGTGAATCACCAGGTCCGTGGTGGTGACGGGCCGCATCAGGGGAACATCGTGAAAGACCGTATCCTCGGGCGGGGACCCCGCACAGGCGCGGCGGATGCGGATCCGCCGCCATTCCCCGGCGGCGATGGCGGCCATCACCAGCCCCGCGATGCCGATCCGCCAGGCCAGCGGCAGCGCCAGGGCCAGCGCGAAACTGCCCGCGGTCAACAGGAGGAAAACGCTTCCCAGAACGGGCAGCTTGAGCCGGCTGTCCCGTATCACCAGCAGCCGCTGGTTAATCAGCACCAGAAAAATCAGGACGCCGCAGCCGGCCATGGCCAGGGCGGGTATCCACGCCGAGGGATCAGCGGGGCTGCTCATCCAAGACTCCCCCCCTTTCGCGAAAGGGAGCGGACAAACGCATATACGGCGCCAGCCGTTTCGCGCTCCTTTCCATGGAACCCGTGATCGGCTCCCGGAATGAGCGAAAAGCGGAAATTCGTCGAAGCCGTTTTCCTGCGAAGGATATCGCCCATCTCCGCGGGAGGCAGGCACGCAAACTCCTCCCGATCGCCGAACAGCACGTGCATCGGAAGGGTCAGCCGCGAAAAGAGGCGCATGGGGCCGTCGTAGCAAAACAGGCCGGCCTCGCTCTGGCGCGGGTCGGCGATGCTCAGGAGCCGGCGGGCCGAGAAGCCGGCGCACATCTCCGGCACGCCCTTGCCGGAAGGGACCGGAACCTCCCCGTGGCCCGCCGCAACGCGGCCCCGGGCCCAGACGGCCAGTCGGGCCAGCGCCCGCCCGCCCATGTCCCGGCGGAGGATGGCATAGTCGTCGCCGGGCGCCAGATGCACGAGCGCCTCGATGGCGGGATCCTGCCGCCGGCCCTGGAAATAGGCGATCTTCTGGCAGCCGGTGCTGTGGCCGGCCAGCACGAACCGGCGATAGCCCTCGCGGCGGCCAAAGGCCAGGGCGGCGTCCAGGTCGGCCAGGCAGTCGGCAAAGCGCTCGGCGCGCACGCCGTCGCCGCTGCCCCGGTTGTTGAAGCTCAACACATCGCAACCGGCCGAGGGGGCGCGGGCCATCAGCTCCTTCTTCAGGCCGGAGTGGTAGAAGTCGCCCCCCATCCCGTGAACCAGGACCAGCAGAACGGGCCGCCGCTTTTCGCCACGGCTGAGAAATCCGTCCAGCCGCCGCCCGTTCGCCGTGAAGGCGACCAGGGCGCCCGGCTGGCGCCAATCTCGGGGGGCGGGGCGGGCCATGTTATTCCAGCCCGCTCCAGCAATGCGTGCAGAGCTTTTCCTTGGGCAAGCCAATGGCGGCGACCAGATCATCGAGCCGCTGGTATTTCAGGGAATCGAGCTTCATCGATTTGCGGATGCGCTCGATCATGGCGATGTACCGGGCCGAGCCCGCGCACGTATACTCGTCCAGGTGGGCCTCATGGTCCCCCTCCAGCTCCGCCACCACCCGGCGCACGGCCAGGTCCGACAACGACTTGGAGCGCGAGAAGTTCAGGTACTTGCAGCCGAAGGCCAGCGGCGGGCAGGCGGGACGCATGTGAATCTCCTTGGCGCCGGAGATGCGCAGCCGCTTGAGCGTGTCCCGCAGCTGCGTGCCGCGCACGATCGAATCCTCGCAGAACAGGAGGCGGCGGCCGACGACCAGGTCGCGGATCGGAATCAATTTCATGCGCGCGATCAGCTGGCGGGTGCCCTGGTCCTGCGGCATGAAGCTGCGCGGCCAGGTGGGCGTGTACTTGACGAAGGGGCGGCGGTAGGGAATGCCGCTTTCCATGGCGTAGCCCAGGGCGTGGCCCACGCCGGAATCGGGGATCCCGCAGGCCACATCGCCCACGGGCTCATCCCCGTCGGCGCGGTCCATGCGGGCCAGCATCGCCCCGCAGCGGTTGCGCGCCTCCTCCACGTTCACGCCTTCATAGCTCGAGGCCGGATAGCCGTAGTAGACCCAGAGGAAGGCGCACATGCGCATCTTCGTGCCCGGCTTCACCAGCACCTCGGCGCCCTCGGGCGTCAGGCGAACCACTTCGCCGGGGCCCAGGTCGCGCACGGTTTCAAAATCCAGGTTCGGGAACGCGCAGGTTTCCATGGTCACGGCAAAAGCCGGATTGGCCCGGTCCTGCCGCCGCCCCAGGATGACCGGCGTGCGGCCCAGCTTGTCGCGCCCGGCGTAGATGGCGTCGGGCGTCAGGATCAGGAGCGAGCAGGATCCCTCGATCAGCTTCTGGGCATGAACGATGCCGGCCTCGAAGCTGTTGGCCTGGTTGATCAGCGTGGCCACCAGCTCGGTGGGGTTGATTTCGCCCAGGGTCATGTTGCTGATGTGGGCCGAGTGATCATGAAAGGCGCGCCGCATGAGCGCTTCGGTGTTGTTGATCTTGCCGACCGTGACAATCGCATACGTGCCCAGGTGGGAGGTGATGACCAGGGGCTGGTCCTCGTAATCGCTGATAATCCCGATGCCGAGATTGCCCTTGAGGAGTGTCACAT
>CAIKKV010000578.1 GCA_903828035.1 uncultured bacterium | reverse complement strand
TCCCGAGCGGAGGCACGCTTCGGGCCGGAGTCGAGGGATCTCCGGGTTTAGACGGTAAGGAAGAGATCCCTCGACTACGCTCGGGATGACGGCAAAGGCGCTGTGAGGTCGAAGAAAAATAGGCCTGACAGGTATTTCATTCAATGAATAATCCCCCCATAAACCCTGAAGCGCCAACAAAGTGTAGGGGGAATGTTTGTAAGACAATTTAATAAATATACGCACACCACCCAACATCCTGCAAGATAGGCTTCTTAAACATCCTCAAGCGGATCTGCCAATTAAGCTAGGGCATCTGGTATAACCTTCCCCTGCCCGTACAGATCCTCCGCCATGGCACTCGAACGGATCTTGTTGGCGTGGCTCAAGGCGTTTCGGCTCGGTGGAGTCGCTTCACGGATCGTTGAAAGAACCCCGCTAGCCTACCTGAACTCGGGTAGTTTTCATGCATCACCCTCCCATAGCGGACAAAAAGGCAAATCCCTCCACCACCGGCAGCTTCACGGTGGCGAAGTATGGCAGCGGCTCCGGCGTCCTGACGAATACGCCCGGACCGGCCGCACGGGGGGCGAACGACTTCGCGGGAGGCCCGACGAACGCGCAATCGAGCGCCCGCCAGGATATCCCCGTATCCTCGCTCGCGGCGGATATCGACGCGGACTCCGTCACGTGCCAGGCGGACGGCTGGCTCGGGGGATGGCTGGCAAGCCAGACCATTGGGTCGGCCCACGTATCGGATCGCGCCAGCGTCAGCGGGCTCTTCTTCCGCTCTGGATCCGGCCCCGTGCCAGCCGGCACCCGCAAGATCCGCTGCAGCCTGCTCATGACGTGGGTCGCCGGCAGCTACAACGACGCGCTGGCGGATAACCTGTCGCTGACGCTTTCCTTCGCCAGCCCCGTCCTGGGCATCGCCATCAGCAATGACTCGGCGATCATTTCCTGGAGTTCGGAAACGAGCGACTGGACCCTCCAGGCGGCCACGGACCTCCTCCTTACAGGCATTTGGCAGAACATTGCGCAGCCGTACTCCTCGACGGGCGGCGTCTTCTCAAAGGAAGTGACCGGCATTTCCGCGACGCCGAGGCAGTTCTTCAGACTGGTGAAATGACGCTCCGGCGCAACCGCAAACACCGATACCGCTTAAAACCGAGCCATCACACCACGCACTCCCGCCATTGTCGCCGGGGCGCCGAACTCCTTGTCTAGCCTTTCCGCCCTCATCAGTCCATCCTCTCTCCCGACAGACAGCACCAGGACAACGTCCCCGCCCTCCGACGGACTGCATTTCGCCGGCCGCCGCCTGTCGGACTGTACCGGGTGGGAGCGTCTGAACGTCCATCTTCTGAACAACAAGGGACGGGCTGTCTATGCCGTGGATCACGTCGTTGACATTCAATATTTCACTCGCGGACAGGACCATCACGATTGATACGACGTCCCGCTCGGCCAGACGTTCACGCTCGTGAACAACACCTCCGCCACGGCCATTGGCACCCGCCTCTCCTGCGGGGAGCGCACCACCGCGACCTATGGCGGAAAACCCTACCCCTTCCGCATCAACTACACCGGCGGAGACGGCAACGACATCGTGCTCACCGCACTGTCCACGCAGCCCGGGATCCTTATCAAGTTCAACTAGCCTTACAGCCCCGCATCCCGAACCCGGTACAGGCGGTTTGTGGCGGCCTCCAGCTCCAGCCACTGCAAGTAGTTGGCGGTGGCCCGCACGGCCGGCGCGTTGGTAATCCAGCTGGCGCCCGCGTCGTCCGACTGAAGCACCGCATACCACCGGTTGCCGATCACCGGCAAGTCCAGCAGCCACAAGCCGGCGTCTTCGTACGCGGCGCTCCGCACGAGGGGAAGCGCCGTCGTGAGCGGCTCCGTGCCGTTCACGGGCGGCAGAATGGCGCCCGCCCAGTACTCCGCCGGCCGGCGCCGCGACTGCTTCAGGTAGTCCGCGTGGAACACCACACGCACCACCAGCTGCGAGCCCGCCGGCCACACGCAGGGATACTCCAGGACCGCCTGGTGGTCGGCGTAGCGAGAGTACCCGCTCCGGTTCAGC
>CAIKKV010000577.1 GCA_903828035.1 uncultured bacterium | reverse complement strand
TTAATCGTTCGACGGCATCGTAGGCGGAATAGACCACATTACCCAACGGATCGATGGCGGCAACCTGGCGACTAGTCACGGATTGATCCGCAAACGGGGAAAGACGATGTGCTCCATTCACGGTAAAGGCGCCTCGATCTGTTGTAACGTGGCCGAAGGCCAATAAAAAAGGGGCAATCCAGTGGATCGCCCCTTGCCCTATGCTGTATGAAAACTTACTTGATCTCGATGAACTTGCTCTTTTCCACATGGCAGACGGAACACCGGTCCGGCGCTGTGCCCGTCACCGTATTCCCGCACACGCCGCACACGAAGATCGCGGTGGCCGCCAGATCCTTGCCGGTCTTGATGGTGCCCAGCGCCTCCTTGTAAAGAGTGTTGTGGACCTCTTCCACGGCAAGGGCATTCTTGAATGAAGCGGCGGCCGCCTTATGGCCTTCCTTCAGGGCTTCGGCCAGGAACGGCGGATACATTTCCTGGAACTCAAAGCGCTCCCCTTCAGCCGCGGCCTCGAGATTCGCCGTCGTATCCTTCACGCCGCCCATGGCGCGGAAATGCGCGAGCGCGTGAACCGTTTCCGCCTCGGCGGCCGCGCGGAATAGCTTCGCGATCTGCTTGTACCCCTCGGCGTCGGCCTTCTGCGCAAACGCCAGATACCGCCGGTTCGCCTGACTTTCACCCGCAAATGCCGCCTTCAGATTGTCAATGCTTGCCATAGCCTATCCCTTCCACCAGTGGTTGTTCCATTAACGTATACAGTAACGTGCCCACATTAGCCCTGATTCAGCCGCGAAACAAGCTGGTTTTATGGGAAATCCCATAGAAATCGGTTTTTACAGCCCTGTCTTTCACAAAAAAAACCGGCTTGGATCGCCTGGCCATTTGAGATAAACTTGAAACCGATGAAAAAGCCAGGAATTGACGACCCGCTTTACCTGTCGCGCGATCTTCCCTTTTACCAGCAGACCATCGCGCCCTTGCTGCCGCCCTCCATCCTCGATTTCCACGCCCATACCTGGTCCTCCCGCAACTGGACGGCGAAACCGCGGGAGACCGGACTTCCCGGCAGCACCTACATGGTTTCGCGCGAAGAGTACCTGCCCGAGGACCTGCTGCTGGACGCATCCCGCTCTTTTCCAGACCGCCCCTACTACGCCGTCTGCTTCGGCTACCCGACGCCGGTGGTCGACTGGGCCAAGGACACGCAGTTCGTCGGACAGGCGGCCCGCCGCCACAACCGTCTCTTCCCGCTGCTCATCGGCGGAAGAGAGCTGAACCTGTTCCGCGAAACGTACGAGGAAGCGCTCACGGCGGAGCCCTTTTTCGGCTTCAAGGTTTTCCTCAACTGGTTCGGGGACAACTATGGCGACAAGCGGATCGAGGACATGCTGGGCCCTGTGGAGATGGAGCTCGCGCAGGACCGGCAGCTGATCGTGCTGCTTCATGTCCCGCGCGCGGGCCGGCTGGCCGACCCCGAAATCCAGCGGGGCGTGCGCCGCCTGGCGCTGGATTATCCGGCCGCCCAGATCGTGCTGGCCCACGCCGGGCGCTGCTACCTGCCGCGCGAGATGAAGGCCGCCATCGGCTCCATCCGCGACCTGCCGAACGTCAGCCTCGACACCTCCATGGTCATGGACCCCCTCGTCCTGCAGATGGCCATGAACGAAATCGGCCCCCGGCGGCTGCTGTTTGCCACCGACTTCCCCGTGGCCGCCATGCGCGGGCGCCGGGTGCGCATCATGGACCACTGGGTCGACGTCGTTTCCCCTGGCTACCCGGAAAGCG
>CAIKKV010000576.1 GCA_903828035.1 uncultured bacterium | reverse complement strand
TGTGTACAGAATGTGGAGGGATTTATCATAACTCGGGGGTTGTAGACAGGGCGGATTGTTGTGATCAGGGACTGACAGGAAATGAACAGGGTTATGCTCATGATACGGGGAGCTTGCGGCTGAGGCGGCGGGTGATCTCGAGGATGCCCTGTTTGAGGGCGGCGTCTTCGACGATTCGCTTTTCGACCTGCGTGCAGGCGTGAAGAATGGTCGCGTGTGTTTTGCCGAAGGCGGTGGCGATTTCGGGAGAAGAGGCCGACGTGAGGCGGCGGCAGAGATACATGGCAACCTGCCTGGGCTGGGCCACCGCCTGGGGGCGGCGCTTGCTGGACATATCCGCCATGCGGACGTCGAAATAGTCCGCCACGGCCTTCTGGATGCCATCCATGGTCAACGCCTGCTGGTGCTCCATCTCCAGCGTGTCGCGAAGCAGCTCCTCCACGCGCGGAATGGTCATCGTCTGGTTGTAGAGGGACGCGTAGGCGGTGGCCTTGATCAGGGCGCCTTCCAGGCTGCGGATGTTGGACTTGATATGCTCGGCAATGAAGGCCAGCACCTCTTCGGGGAGCTTGAAGACGGACTGATCCTGCTTGTTCCGGAGAATGGCCAGGCGGGTTTCGAAGTCCGGCGCCTGCAATTCCGTGACCAGCCCCCACTCGAAGCGGGAGACCAGCCGCTGCTCGAGGCCCTGGATCTGGTTGGCGGGCCGGTCGCTGGTCAGGACGATCTGCTTGTGGGCCTGGAAAAGGGCGTTGAACGTATGGAAGAACTCTTCCTGGAGCCGCTCCTTGCCGGCAAGGAACTGGATGTCGTCGATGAGCAGGAGGTCGACGCTCCGGTATTTGCGGCGGAATTGAAGCGATTTGTTGCTCTGCAGGGCGTCAATGTATTCGTTGATGAAGGCTTCCGACGAAATATAGGTGACCTTGGAAAGCTTGCCGTGCGTCGTCATGTAATTGCCGATGGCGTGCATGAGATGCGTCTTGCCCAGGCCCACGCCGCCGTAGATGAAGAGCGGGTTATAGGCCTTGGCGGGGGCCTGCGCCACGGCCATGCAGGCGGCGTGGGCGAAGCTGTTGGAGGGGCCCACCACAAAGGATTCGAAGGTGAACTTGTGGTTCATCCGCATCTCGGCGGGCTCCTCGCGGTCGCGCGCGCGGGGCTTGGCCCGCGCCAGGGGGGCGGGAGCGCTTTCCATGGGGAAGAGGGTCTCCGCGCGGGGAGGAGGCGGCGGGGGGACCGCGGCCGCTTCGGCCGCCTCCTGGCCGGGCTTGACGGAAAAGCGGATGCCGATTTCGGCCCCGTAGACGATCTGAACCGCCTGCTTGATGAACGGAAGATAGTTTTCCTCAAGCCAGGTCTGGTAAAAGTCGTTATCGACGCTGAGCGTCAGCGCCGACTCATCCAGCGAGTCCGCCTTGATAACGCCGATCCACTTGGTATAGACATCCGGGTGAAGAAGGGCCTTCAACCGCTTACAGGCCTCTTCCCAAACCGAAACCGCGCTCCATTGACTCACGACCGTGCTCCCTGTTCACCCACCAAAAGAGAAAAGACGTCATGAAACGCCGTTTTTCACTTCTTCTTCGCATGAGGCTTCTGCTACCATTCCAACCCCAGAGGGTTATGAAAGAAAAGGCAACAGAAACTCCCGGCTATCAACAGGTTGTTAACAGGTTGATCGTCGTCTATCCCCATGCACGTATGCGTGCTAGGTTAGGGGATGAGCCCCGATCTCTCAAGTTAAAACAGCCTCAAAACCCGCCGAAAATAAAAGGCCCAACTTCAAGTGGAACAACCATGGGATGTCCCCCAGTGGTAGTGGTGACTAAAAGAGAACAACGGGTGGAAAAGTTAAAAAAATGGGACGCCCGGAGCGGGGGATGCTATCCCTTTTCGAGGGACAATTTAAGCAAAAAAGCCAATAAAAGTAAGGAATTTGAACGATCATGAAAAAGTTAAGAACAGCCATCCTGCTGGCCGACATTCCGGAGAAAAATGCGGATTTACGGTATGTTTGCGGGTTTTCTGCGCCGGACCCGGTCGTCGTTCTGCTGGGTCCCGCGCGACGCCTCCTGATCGTCAACGCCATGGAGGCCGGACGTGCGCGGCAAACCGTGAGCGATATGACGGTGCTGACGCCGGAGGAATTAGCCCTTTCGGCCCAGGAAAAAGGCCGGTTTTCAGGCTGGATCCTGGGGGCGCTGCGCCTGGAGAAGTGCCGGCGGGTGCTGGTGGGCGGGTCATTTGCCCTCGGCATTGCCAGGCATCTGGAAGCCGCCGGCATCCAGGTGGAGGTTTCCGAAACCCCGTTATTTCCAGAGCGGGAGGTTAAAAACAGCCAGGAAATCCGCGCGCTCCAGGCGGTTCAGGAGGCAACCGTTGCCGCGATGAGGCGGGCCGTTGCCATCATTCGGGCCTCGGAGCCGGATAAAAAAGGAGTTTTAAAATCGAAGGGAAAGCCGCTGACCGCCGAAGGATTGCGGGCGGACATGCGGAAGTTCCTGCTGGATCGGAATTGCACGGCGCCGGAGTTGATTATTGCCTGCGGCGCGCAGGGCGCCGACCCGCATCAGGCGGGAACGGGGCCCCTGATGGCGCGTGAGAGCATCGTGCTGGACTTCTTCCCGCGCAACATGACCACGGGGTATTGGGGCGACCTGACCCGGACCGTGGTGAAGGGCAAGGCGTCGCGGGAGCTTGCGGCCATGGAGTGCGCCGTGCGCGAAACGCAAAAAGCGGTGCTGCAGGCGGTAAAACCGGGAGTAAACGGGGCGGATCTGCACAAGATGGCGATCCGGATGTTTGAAGGGCGTGGATTCAAAAACGGGATGAAAAATGGCGCCGCCGAGGGGTTCATCCACGGGACCGGCCACGGCGTGGGGCTGGAGATTCACGAGCGCCCGTCGCTGGCCCTGCAGGATGTCATTTTGAAACCCGGGCATGTGATCACGGTGGAGCCGGGCTTGTATTATCGCTCGATCGGGGCCATTCGCATCGAGGATACGGTTCGGGTGACCCGGAGCGGCTGCGAGTGTCTGGCGGCGTGCCCGCGGGTGTTCGAAGTTTGAGAGGCTGCAATAATCTACAGGTTGTGGCGTTTTATCCGATACACGTCCCTTACAGGAGAAGAACATGAAAAAGTCGGCTGCCATTCTCGTGACACTCACCGCATTAAGCTTGGTTGTGCTGGCGCAGGCCCCCTCGCCGGCTCCGGCTCCCGACAAGCCGCAGGCCGCGGCGGAAGGCGGCGCCAAACGCGGGCAGGCGGGCGAGCGCGGGCGCTGGAGCGGCGGCGGAGCCGGCGGAATGGACGGCCAGTTCGGCGTGGACCGCTTTATGGGAGCCCTCGCGCACGGCCAGGAGCTCGGGAAAAAACTGAACCTGACGCCGGAGCAGCA
>CAIKKV010000575.1 GCA_903828035.1 uncultured bacterium | reverse complement strand
GGCCGCCTCCGGCATCGCCCGCTTCGGGCTCGCCCGCCCCGCCCCCTTCCGCCGGATCGTGATCGGCCACGACACCCGCGTCTGCAGCGACGCCTTCGCCCGCGAAACCGCCGGCCTCTTTCTCGCCTACGGCTACACGGTGTTCCTCTTTGACGGGCCCAACCCCTATCCCGAAACCGGCTTCGCCGTGACCCGCCCCGGAATCCGGGCCGACCTGGGCCTCTACATCTCCGCCAGCCACAATGATTACCGGTACAACGGCTTCAAGCTGCTCGGCTCCGGGGGCGCCCAGGTCGACGTGGCTGCCCGCAACGCCATGTATGAGGGGTTCATCGCCAAGGCGACTTTCGCCGATATCCGCCGCCTCCCCCTGGAACAAGCGCCTCCCGGCCAATTCTTCCACGTGGGTGAAAACGCCGAAAGCCCCGGTCGACTGGCGCTCCATCCCGGCTATCGGGAGCACCTGTTGGGATTTCTCTCCACGAGCTCCGACGACCACCCGCTGCGCGACACGACGCTCTCCGTCGCCACCTGCGCCTACCACGGGGCAGGCCGCGTCCTGCTGCCGAGCCTGCTCGAATCCGCCGGCTTTCCCGGCATTCAGGTGATCACCGGCCGGCACCTGGACGAACCCGACGGCCTCTTCCCAGCCTTCTCCAGCGAACCGGGGCATGAACAACAGCCCGACCCGGGGGATGAACGGGCCGCGGCCATTGTCCTGGATGCCTATCGGGAGACATTCCCCGGCGGATTGAGCGAGCTTGACCTGATCATCGGGACAGATCCGGATGCCGACCGGTGCGGCGTCATCACCCGTGTTCCCCCGGACCAGCAGGCCCTGTACGGCGGCCCCTTTGCCCTGATGATGGCCAACGAGCTCTGGACGCTCCTGCTCTGGTTCCGGCTTCACCGCGCGGCCGAAGCGGGCCGCCTGGAGCCGGAGCGGCAGTTCCTGACGCTCTCGCACGTCACGCAGGAAAGCCTGGTGCTCGTGGCGCGCAAGTTCGGCCTCGGCGTCATCACGACCTGGGTGGGCTTCCCCTCGCTGGCCGCCGGCACGCGCGCGGCCTGGGAGCTGGGCCGGGCGCCCGCCGGACACGGGGAAAAGCAGCTGGAAGCGCTCGCTTCGCTGCGCGGGGGGCACAACGCCGAATGGCGCGACAAGGCCCATCCCGATATCTGCGAATGCCTGGGCCTGACCCCTCGGCGATCCTTCAACGCCGCCACCTGCGAGCAGAGCAACGGCTTTTCCATCATGGGCGAGTGTCCCGAAAACGAACACACCCTGGGGCGCGGCGGCCACGTGCCGGACAAGGACGGCCTGCTGGCGGGCCTGCTGGCGGCCGAGGCGGCGGCCTGGGGCAAGGCGCGCGGCATGACCCTGATCGAGATGCTCGACCGGTGCGTCTATGCCGACCCCGCCATCGGCCTGTTCGTCGGCGGCTACGAGCCCGACCCCCTGGACGGCGAGTACCCGGGGCTGGAGGGCGACAAGATCAAGCTCGGCATCCTGGCCCGGGCGCTCGAGGCGTCCCGGGCCCCCGGCTTCACGCTCGGCGGCCGCACGGTCACCTCCGCCACCCTGTACCGCACCGGCCGCTACGATGCCGTCTACCCGCCTTCGGGAGGCTTCGTGTTCCCGGATGAAGGCGTGCGGTTCTATCTGGATAACAACCCGCTCAGCCACATCACCGTCCGCCCCTCCGGCACGGGCAACTCCCTGCGGTTCTACCAGCAACTACACGAACCCGTCACGGAAGCCGCCCTTCTCGAAACAAAGGCCCG
>CAIKKV010000574.1 GCA_903828035.1 uncultured bacterium | reverse complement strand
GGCTCGCTGCCGGCCAGCTTGTTCAGCTCGTCAATCAGCACGGAGTAGGAGGCCGGGCGCTTCTCCGGCTCGCGCTCCAGCATGGAGGCCACCAGGGCGGCCAGGCCCGGGCGCACCTCGGGCCGGAACGTGCGGACATCGGGCGCGGCGCCATGAATGCGCGCCTTCACCACGTCCACCGCGGTCTCGCCCTCGAACGGCGGACGGCCGGTGAGCGCATGGAACAGGGTGCCGCCCAGGCTGTAGATATCGGACCGGAAATCAGGGGTCTTGCGCAGCACTTTTTCGGGCGCGATGTAATACGGAGTGCCCCAGATCTCGTTTGCCCCGGCCTGGGGACCCTTGCCCCGGAAACGGGCCAGCCCGAAATCGACCACCTTGGCCGTGCCCTTGGCGTCAAACAGGATATTCTCGGGCTTGATATCGTCGTGGATCAGCCCCACCCCGTTCGCGGCCATGAGCCCCTCGGCCACTTCGAGGCCGATCTTCAGCACCAGGGCCTCTTCAAGCTGCTTCTTCGAGAAAATGAGATGATCCAGACGGCCCCCAGACAGCAGTTCCATGACGATGTAGGACTGCCCCTTGTCCTCATCCAGGGAGAACACCTGCACGATGTTGGGATGGCTGAGCGCGGCGGCGGCGCGGGCCTCGCGCTTGAACTGCTCGAAGAAGACGCGGTCTGCGGCCACCGAGCGCAGCATGACCTTGATGGCCACCGGCCGGCCCAGCGCCTGATCCACGGCCCGGTAGACCGCGCCCATGCCGCCCCGGCCAAGCAGCTCGAGCAGGATAAAGTTGCCGAGCTTGGCGGGAACCGTCTGCACGGCATGACAATGACCGCACCGGAACTTGCTGAACGCGGCTAAACCGGTCACGTCCAGCGGCTTGCCGCACTTGGCGCAAACAATCTGCCCGACGGGATCGGTCAGGATCTCTTCTTTTTGTTCAGTCATTTAACCGCGGATTATGCATAATCCCTTCTTGCTTGTCCAGAGTCGGATACGAGTCGGATACGAGTCGGATACGAGCCCGGCCCCGCCACTCTTAACCCTTGTCCCACAGGGGGCCATGGCGTAAGCTCTTCCCATGATTGATCCGGTCTGCCTCACGCTCTTCGGCCACCCCGTCTACTGGTACGGCGCCCTGCTCGCCGCCGGATTCGGCGCCGGCCTGATCCACCTGGCCTGGCTGGGCCGCCGCGAAGGGCGCGACCCCGCCTTCGCCTCCGACCTGGCCTTCTGGCTCATCATCGGCGGCATCCTCGGGGCCCGCGCCGCCTATGTGCTGGGCAACTGGAGCGAGTTCGCGGACCAGCCGGGCCAGATCCTCCGGGTCGACAAGGGCGGGCTCGTCTTTTACGGCGGCTTCTTCGGCGCCGGCCTCGCCGCCTGGCTCTTCGCCCGGGCCCGGCGCGAGCCCCTCCTCCGCCTCCTCGACTACACCCTCACCGCGCTGCCGCTGGGCCATGCCCTCGGCCGGATCGGCTGCTTCGTCAACGGCTGCTGCCAGGGCTCCGTCCACGCCGGCTGGCTCTCCTGCACCTACCCCCGCGCCTCCGCGGTCTGGTGGAGCCAGGTGGATGACGGGCTGCTGTCCGGCAAGGCGGCCGCCGCCCTGCCCGTCTGGCCCGTCCAGCTCTTCGAAGCCGCGGGCAACCTGGCCCTCTACCTCCTGCTCTTCGCCGCCTATCGCCGCAAACACAGCGGCGGCGCCATCGTGGCGCTCTACTTCCTCCTCTACGCCACCCTCCGCTTTTCCCTCGAGTTCCTGCGGGGCGACCTTTCCGGCCGGGTGGTGTGGCACGGCTTGACCTCGGCCCAGTGGGTCAGCCTCGGCCTGTTTGCCGCGGCCCTGCTCCTCGCCTACATCCTCCGCCTCCGGAACCGCCATGCCCAGCTTAACCGCCCAGCCTGAAGACCGAGGCCTCCGCCTCGACGCCTGGCTGACCAGGCAGCTGCCCGAGCTCTCCCGCGCCCGCATCCAGGCGCTGATCGCGGGCGGCTTCATCACGTCCGGCGACAGGCCCGTGAAGGCCAGCCACCGGGTCGCGCCCGGGCTCACCGTCGTCGTCGCCATTCCCCCGCCCGCGCCCGCCGAGCCCCGGGCGGAAGCCATCCCGCTGAAGATCGTGCACGAAGACGCCGATATCGTGGTCGTGGACAAGCCCGCCGGGCTCGTCGTGCACCCGGCCGCGGGCCATGCCTCCGGGACGCTGGTCAACGCCCTGCTGCACCACTGCCCCGACCTGCAGGGCATCGGCGGGGAGCTCCGCCCGGGCATCGCCCACCGGCTGGACCGCGACACCAGCGGCCTGCTGGTGGCGGCCAAGAACGATGCCGCCCTGACGGGCCTCCAGGCGCAATTCAAGGACCACGCGGTGCGGAAAGTCTACCTCGCCCTGGTGGCGGGCCACCCCGAGCCGCCGGCCGGACGCATCGAGTCCCTGATCGGACGCAGCTCGCAGGACCGCAAGAAAATGAGCGCCCGCCCGTCCCGGGGCCGGGAAGCCGTGACGCACTACGAGACCGTGCGCCGCTATGGCGACAAGCTCTGCAGCCTTCTGAGGGTCCGCATCGAAACCGGCCGCACCCACCAGATCCGGGTCCACCTGAGCCACCTGGGCCACCCGATTGTCGGAGACGCCGTCTACGGCCGGGGCCCCGCCGCCTCGCTCCCCCTTCCCGCCCGGCGCCAGATGCTGCACGCCGCGGAACTCGCCTTCACCCACCCCCGCACCGGAAAGCCCCTCTCCTTCTCCGCCCCTCCTCCCCCCGACATGCAGCGCCTGCTGGACGCCCTGGAGGCGGACTATCGATAGGATGTATCGCGGTGTTGATGGCGTGATGCGGGTTATGCCGTTTCGGCCACGACCTGACGGACGCTTTGCCGCCCTGAGGGGCTCCGGCTTCAGCGCCGGGACCATTATTCCACGTCGCTTCGCCGT
>CAIKKV010000573.1 GCA_903828035.1 uncultured bacterium | reverse complement strand
CAGAGCAACTCAAATTAATTTATGGTAGATAACCATTTCTTGTCATTCCTCAAACAAAACCACAAGAAATACCTAACTATCTTGTCATAGAATGAGGATTACGTACTAGCAGTGCCCCCTTCTGAAGTTATCTAAGAGGTTAATCTAGACGAGACCCTAATCCTGGAACACATTCTTTAGGTCTAATTCGACGGCAAAGAGATGGTGTCGCTGACCGGCAAAAATTACAAGATAAAGAAAGACAAGACAATCAGAATGCCCGGCAACAAAGACTTCAAGTGTCGGATACTTTCTAGTGATATCGCATACTCAGACAAAAAATCAACTTTCAAGAGAATGATGATGTCCAATAGTTTAGACTCCCGCTTCTACAGCACTGAAATCAACAGCGACGTGTTATCTGTTGACCAAAACAGAATGCGCGACCCCTAAGAGATCATAGTGTTCTTTAAACAAGAGATTATGTAGGACGTAGAAGAAGTATACCTAAAAGCTAGGGAGCAGATATAAATTCTTAAGGAGAACCACGTGTTTGTGAAAAACAATCTGTTGCAAAGTTCGGAAGGCTGTTAGCAGTCGCTTCGGGGCGCTACTTCCCTGAAATGCCGCCGCATGACGTCCCGCAGGGGCTCGGCATTTTTCCGGAATCCGAGGGTGCCGTCCGGCTTCGCGCGAAGGGCGGAGGCGCATTCGTAGAACACGAAGCTGTCGAACCCGCTCTCGCGGCCCCACCGGATCAGCCGCTCAACCGGCACTTCGCAGCCCTTGGGCGAATCGCCGATGTGATTCGGCGAAGTGCGATCTTCGAAGAAGTTGTTGCAGTAGGGGGCGTAGGAGACCGGCACCCCCTTTTCGTGCGCCAGGGCCAGGACTTCCAGCGCGAGGCTGGACTGCGGCCAAAGCGCTTTTCCCGTCACCCGGTCCGCCAGTCCCTCCTTGAGCCAGGCCCGCCAGTCGCTGGCGAGGTTCATGGCGCCGCCCGTGCCCGGGGCGCCGTCGAAGTGGCCGTCAATGTGAAGCGTCAGCTTTTTGCCGCGCTCCCGCACGAGCGCCGAGGCCTCGCGGATGAACTGCGTCCAGCCTTCCCCCCGGAGGCGGCGCCAGAGGTCGTAGTTGAAATCGTCGGTCTCCCAGATGTCCACGCCCGTCTGCTTCAGCATCTCGTCGCGGACCGGCTCCTCGAAGCCGTATTCGATCCAGGCGAAATCGGAGTGATGGGTGCCCGGCCGGATGTCGATGCCGTCCGCCCCCGCGTCCAGCATGGCGGTCGCCCAGGTCAACCACAGGGCGCGGGTCTCGGGGAAGGAGGGGGACAGGATCGCCACCGGCCCGCGATCCTTGCCGCGCGCGATCGCCAGGTAAGAGTCGGCCCCGCGGTCCAGCGCCAGCGGGGACAGGATGGGATCGCCGCCCGAGGTCATGCAGGCGCTGGGCGAGCCGGGGTAGCGGTTGTATTCGAAGCCGGCTGGCGGGCCTGCCGAGGGGGCGGGCGGCGCTTCGCCGGGGGAGGCCGTGAACTGGGAGGTGTGGTCGGCCCGGCGCGGGGAAAGCCCGTACGTGATGCGGGTTTCCTCGCCGTGCTCCCCGAAGATATGGAGCAGGTCGCACAGCCGGTTGGAAAAGGAGCGGGCTGTGCCCGCCACCTTCAGCGCCAGGAAGGGAGCTTGAATCGTGAGGCCCTCGAACCGGAAGATCCGGGCTCGGCGCAGCTTGCCCGTCGGCTTCACGCCGGAGGGCGTGGATTTGTAAACGGGATAATCCTCCACGACCTCGCGGGCGGTCACCGGCCCGTCGTAGGGGCGGAACGACTCGTTGTCGTCCGAGACCAGGAAGGCGATATCCGCCGGCTTCAGCGGGCAGTCGGCGTCGTTTTCCTTCACCAGGTCGAGGCGCGTCCAGGTGCTGTTCCGGGCCGGCCCGTGGGCGGAGGGCTTGCGCGCCATGATGAGATGCTGGTTTTCGGCGGCCAGGCGGGTGGTCCAGTAGTAGGCGCCGCCGATCCGGTGGATGAGCCCCGGCCGCTTGGCCTGTTCCGAAAAGGGAGGCCAGCTGAAGCCGGGGATGGCCATGTCATAGGGCTTCAGGATGCCGGTCAGCTCGAGGCCCGCCCGGTGCGCGTGCTCAACGGCCGCGGGGAAGATATCGCCCGCCTGTCGCATCGTTTCCCGGGCGTGGAGGCCGGTGCCGATCGGGGCATAGTCGAAATAATGGTCGGATTCCCGGCCCAGGTCGATCCACGATACGCGGCTTGTTCCCCAGCTTTTCAACTCCGTGAAGAGCGCCTTGAATGTTTTGTCCGACCAGGCGCAGGCCATGAGATCGTCATTGAAGTCCACGCACACTTCAAGCGGATAGCCCGCCTGCAGGGCCTTGGGCGCCGCGGGCAGGGGGGCTGATGAGGTCAGGGGCTCTCCGGAGGCGGTGATCCGGCGGACGCGGCATTGGGTGAAGCCCATGTGAAGGCTTCCGGCGCGCGCCGAGCGGCGGAGGTTGGCGCCGGCCACGGCCTCCACGCCGTTGACGGTTGCCCGCATGCGGTCGGAGCTCCACTCGAAGATCACCAGGGCCTTGCCGCCGGGGGCCGGCAGCGGCGTGTCGCGGCGGGCGAGGGTCAGCCCGCCGTCCGCCGCGGCGTGGCGGGCGCTCGCGGAGCCTTCAAGCACAACGGTCAGCGCCGTCCGGGCATCGGTGCCGCAGAAGGCGGTGGCGTCGGGGGCGAGGATGTCCAGCTCCACTTCCACGCGTAGCGATTGCCAGGCGTCGTGGGGGAAGGGAATGATCACGCCATCCCGGACGGAGCAATCCCAGGCGCCGGGTTCATATTTGGGAACGGACGTGTCGGTGTACCAACCGGAAGGAAGCCCGGGCTTCAAAAACCGCTCGTCAACGAGAAGGGTTTGCATTCGGGTAAAATACACGCGGCCCATGCCCGCGTCCACAGCAGATTTGACGAGGCGGGATGATCCGTCGGGTTGCGGCGTTTCGGCGTTAACGGAAGGGTGGGCGGGCTGATCAGTCATGCGTCTGTGGGCGGTGGGTTTACCAGCGGGGGCCTCGCCATATTCCGGCTGACGAAACGCCACACCCCCGCCAAGCCAAAAAGACGACGAAACAAGGGGAGCGAAACACGTTGACATTCAGGGCGGGGAGGGCTTGAATAAACGTTTTTCAACACAGCAGAAAGGCATATATGCAGGTCGCCACTATTTTCCAGGATCACATGGTGTTGCAGCGCGGACGGCCGGTCCCGGTGTGGGGCAAGGCGGAGCCGGGCGCCCGGGTGGAAGTGAAGGTCGCGCGCAAAAAAGCGGAAGCCGTAGCCGGCCCCGATGGCCGCTGGCGCGCGTGGCTGCCCGCGATCAAGGCGGGCGGGCCGTTCGAGATGAAGGTCCGCGCCGGCCGCAAGAAGGCCCTATTCCAGGACGTCTGGGTGGGCGAGGTGTGGCTGGCCTCCGGCCAATCCAACATGGCCATGACCGTCGATGCCTCCGCCAATGCGAAGGAGGAAGTCGCCGCCGCCAACCATCCGGGCATCCGCATGCTGACGGCGGAGCGCGTGGCGCT
>CAIKKV010000572.1 GCA_903828035.1 uncultured bacterium | reverse complement strand
TCCGAAGAGACGGAGAGGGCTCTTGAAAAGAAGGGCGGTCCGGGCGGCGTGGGTGTAAAACAAAGGCGAACGAGATAATTCGGACTGGATATGCGTACGGAGGGCCTGGACCAAGCCTCGTTCGCCTTTCACGCACCTCAAATCGAAAAAGGCGCCAAACTCCATCATGTCCTGCGCTTCCGCCTTGGCTATCCAGGTTGTGAAATAGCCTTTCCAGACATACAGGGGCTGACACCATTTGGGATTACTGGCCATCACCAACCCCTTGCAATTCCTGTATCCTGAACAGGTCATGGATTCGCAGACGCTCGCCGCCAAGGCGGAGAAGTAACGTTCAACTCGTTCATCCGACCCGTTTTTAGGGGCCTCATAAATAATGGCGTTGTCCTGATCCGTGAACAGGGTCTGCTCCTTGCGGCCTTGACTGCCTAGCGCGACAAACGCATAGTCGACCGGCGGCGAACCCAAATCCGCCTGCGCCATCTCAATGAACCGGCTGGTGGCCGAATCCGTAATGGAAGAGATCATGCCTGCGATGGAGGCGGGTGAAGCGCCGCTTTCAAGCATGGAGCCCACCAGTTCAGGCACTCGTCGGCAGAGTCCGACAACGTGCTCGCGCGTCTCTGCCAAGGCGATCTCACGCGCGATATCCTCCGCGGCCGTGGAGGGCACGTTCAACAGCCGCTTCAACAGTCCATCCGCCATGCCGGCCGTCCGGGTGCCTGTTTCTTCAGGCCGCCGGACCAACGCCACGAATCCGCCCAGGCCGTTTTCCGACATCACCTTTCGCGCGATCCGGCATTTCAACGCGCTTCCGTCTCTCCTCCGAAGCAACGCATCCCAGTACAGATCGGCGCCGGTATCCCTGAAAAAGGGGTCTAGCTCCAAGACGCCCGGGAACAGTTCCCGCCAGTCGAGCAACGGCAGTTCGGAAGATTCACACCCTGCCAATTCGAGAAAAACAGGATTGGCGTAGACGCATCGGAGATTGCGAACAAACAGAACGCCCTCAGCAGACGCGCGGACAAGCGAGAGGTATCGCTCGTTGGACTCCTGAAGACGCATCTCGGCGGCAGCCCTCAATCGGTCCGCCCGCATGCCCCCCCTCAACATGATGAGCAGGAGAAGAATCAAGACCGCGATGACGCTCCCCATGACATAGAACAGCCTGAGCTTCAAAAGGTGTATTTCCGCCACCACGTCATGGATATACAACCCGGTCCCAATCACCCATCCCCAGGGTTCGAAGAGGCGGATGTAGGACTCTTTGGCTTCCAATCGGGCGGGATCGTCTTTCCACTGCCAGACATAGCCCACATATCCTTCGCGATCCTGACGGACTTTGTCGGCAAATACCGTGAAAATATGAACGCCGCGCGGATCCTTGAAATCGGACAAGTTCTGCCCCTCCAGATCACGGCGATAGGGATGCATCAGCATCCGTGGAGTCAGATCCTGCAACCAGAAATAATCTTTCCCCTCGCGGCCATAGCGCAATGCCCGGACGCGATCAATGACCTGACTTCGCGCGTCTTCGGGCGAAACCCGCCCCGCCTGCACATTTTTGTCGGCTTCGTCGAGCAAACTCCATACCGTACGGGTCAGCTCCCGGATCATCTCCCTCTTTCGCTCCATCAGGGTATTCTCGTATCCGGGCAGAAAATAGCCGAATAAGGCCAGCGTAAAGAGAACCACCACGGATATGGCCGGCAAGGCCATCGAAGCCAGCAGGCGCATCCGTCCGGTCTTTTTTTCGCCCGGGGATTCGAGTCCGGAATGCGGAGCAGTCGATTCGTCATCCCGTTGCGCCTGTTTCCGTTGCGAGACGAGCCGGTCGCGCAAGGCCATCCAGTCCCTTGCGGGAAGCTCAACCCCGAGCGCAGCGGCTTTCTCGTCGGCGCGTCCATGATGGTCGGACCCGCCCGAAACAACGAGGTCCAGGCGGGTGGCGTATTCGCGCAACCGCGTCCGCTGGGCATCGCTGGCCGTGGGGTGATCCACCTCAATGCCGTCCAATCCGGCACGTGCCAACTCCGCCACAAGGCTTTCCATTCTGCCGAAGTCGCTCTCCGTGGCGAGCGGGTGCGCCAGAAGAACGACCCCCCCCGCCTGATGGACCGTCTTGATCAAGGCCAGAAGGCTTTTTTTCTCAAACAGCGCAAAGGGCGCACTTTTCAGAACAAGGCTCTCCCGGACTGCCTTCACCATGCGGATCAACGCGATATGCGTCCGGTCAAAACCGTAACAGAGCAGATGAATCTCCTTCTTGTCATAGAAAGCGGTCAGTTCAAGGCCGTTCAAAAAACCTACGCCAAGCCTGGCACAGGCGGCTTCAAACCGGTCCAGCCCCTCCAGGGTGCAGTGATCCGTCAAGGCTGCATAGCGAACGCCCTGTTCCGCGCAGGCCTGGGCAATTTGCTCAGGCCTCCACCCGCCATCGCTGAAGGCTGAATGGCTGTGAAAATCGACTTTTATGAACTCCTGCATGTCCACCCTCCGCCACTCACCCGTCCGGTGTGTTGCGCGTGAATACCAGTCGCATGCCGTCGAACGTCAGATCCGGAATAACCGGACAGGCCGGCCCGAGAATGGTTTTAAGCCTGAGCGAATCTCCGCCAGTGGCGCAGAAGCGGGCTCCCCGTCCGAGGTCGCGCCGCAAGCCCGACATCAGTTCGCGCACCAGGCCGCGGTAGCCGGCCCAGGCCCCGATTCGCATGGCTTCCTGCGTGTTTCGTCCGACCATCCTCTGAATCGCCCCGAAGGCGACCTCGGGAAGCAGGGCGGTGCGCTCATGCAGGTAATCCAGCAACAGGCGCATGCCGGGGGCAATGATTCCGCCGACAAAGGCGCCGTCGCGCGAAACCACATCGCAGGTCAAAGCTGTGCCGAAATCGAGCGCCACAACCGGCGATCCGAAGCGCGCCGCCGCGGCCGCGGCATTGACCAGGCGGTCGGCGCCGATCGTCTCGGGATGGGCATACCGGATGGCAATGCCGAAGTCCAACTGATGGGTTATCAGCAGGGGTCGTGTTCGGCTGACGGCGGCAAGCGCCTTCAGCCAGAGGGCGTTCACCGCCGGCACGACAGAGCAGAGAACGGCGCCATCCAAGGGGTTGCCGTTAGCGGCTTTCTTCAGCAACGACGAGGCGCTGGCGAACGTGACCTCGCCCGTCAGCAGGACGCCGGACCGGCGTATCCGGAGGCCTTCCGCCACAGCCAGGGATGAGGTGGTGTTGCCGGCATCAACCAGCGCCAGCCGCAGCCTGGGCCGTGTTGCGCTCAAGCCGAGAGCTCCAGGGACAAATCGGCCGCGGGCGCTGAATGGGTCAGGGCGCCGATGGAAATGGCATCCACCCCGGTTGCCGCGATGGCGGCAACGCGCTCCAGCGAGACGCCGCCGGAGGCTTCGAGCTGGACGGCGCCCTTGCCAAGCTTCACGCAGGCGCGCATGTCGTCCAGACTCATATTATCCAGCATGATCCAATCCGGCTTTTCAGGAAGCACGGCCAGAAGATCGGCCTGCGTTTCCACTTCGACTTCAATCGGCAAGTCGGGGTGGGTCAAGCGCACGCGGCGGATGGCGGCGGCCAGGTCGGGGGTTCCGCCCTGGCGCCACAGGAAGCGGTGGTTATCCTTGAGCAGGACCATGTCGAAGAGGCCCATGCGGTGATTCGTTCCGCCGCCGCACAGGACCGCGTATTTCTCGAACAACCGGAGCGTGGGCGTGGTTTTCCGGGTGTCCAGGATCTTCACGGGATAGGCTTTGACCTGGTCGACGAACCGGGCCGTCAGCGAGGCGATGCCGGTCATGCGCTGCATGAAATTAAGGGCGGTCCGCTCGGCCGTGAGCAGTTTTCCGGCGTTCCCGCGAAGGGTGAGCAGCACGTCATCGGCTTTGGCATCCGCTCCATCCGGCACGCCGATATCGCATTGGATGCCGGGATCGAGTTCGCGGAAAATGGCGGCGGCGATGGTTCCGCCGGCCACGCGACAGGCCGTGCGGGCGAGGATTTCGGCGGAGGCCTTCAGCCGCAGCGGCACGAGCGCGCGGGTGGTGGCATCGCCATTGCCGATATCCTCGCGCAGCGCCCGCCGGATGACGGTGCGGACATAGGGGTCGTTGGCAAGATCGGGCAGAGACGGGGTCATGGCAGAATCTCCCAGTGGATGGGCAGGTAGACGCCTTCGAAGGGAAGCGGCGATTCGACTTGAATCGGGAAGGCGTTGTCGAGGCGGTGGAAATGGGTTTTGTGGTCGGACGAGTGGATGGAGAACGAGAACAGGCAGGCGCCGGTGGCCACGGGCAGCCGGGGCAGCGTCAGGCGGATGCTCCCCTCCCCTTCGATGAAGGGAATGGACAGCTTCTCGATCTGGGTGTTGTTTCCGTAAAGCCGCTGACCGGAGGCCGAGGAGACGGCGAACCCGAAAACGGGATCCGCGATTCGCGCGGACGCCTGGTAGGAAATGGTGATCCGGATGGGCTCGTTCCAGCTGTATTCCCGGCGGGGTTTGTCATCCTGGCCCGTGAGGGTCACGCCCGTGATGACGGCTTCACGGGTGCCCCACTCCCGCTTCAGGATATCGGCGTGCTGCTGACGCTGGTTGGATTCATATTGGCTAACGATGGAATCGGGGGTGCCGTCGCCCAGCACGCGCCCGGCGCTGAGGAAAAGAATCCGGTTGCTGATGGCCTGGATGGTCCGCATGTCGTGCGAGACAATCAGCATGGTCTTTCCGCGCTTGCGGAAATCGTCCATGCGCTCGAGGCATTTCTGCTGGAAGGTCAGATCGCCCACCGCCAGCACTTCATCGACCAGCAGGATGTCGGGATCGACCTCCACGGCGACGGCAAAGCCGAGGCGGACATACATGCCGGAGGAGTAATGCTTGACGGGCTGATCGATATATTCTCGCAGCTCCGCGAACTCCACGATGCGATCAAAGCGCTCCCTCATGCGGCTCTTGGAAAGCCCCATGATCGAGCCCCAGAGGAAGACATTTTCGCGGCCGGTCAACTCCGGATGGAAGCCGGCGCCCAACTCAAGAAGAGACGAGATGCGGCCATTGGCGGTGATGGAGCCCGTGGTGGGCGAAAGCGTTCCCGCGAGGAGGGACAGCAGCGTGCTTTTGCCGGCGCCATTGGCCCCAATGATGCCGAGCGTTTCGCCCCGGCCGACGGAAAAGTTCACGTCCCGCAGCGCCCAGAACTCGCGGAGGGGCGTCCGGCGGAAGATATCCAGCATGGCGGCTTTCAGGGTGCGTGAGCCGCTTCTCTGGAGGAGAAACTTCTTGCTGACATCCTGGACATCGATGACGGTTGGCTTCATGGTTACAACTCGTCTCCAAAACGACCCTGCACCTTTTGGAAAAGGCCGACGCCGGCCAGGAGAATCAGCCAGCAGACGGCAAACGACAGGGCCGGCAGCCAGAGGCTGACTTCGGGCGGCGTGCCCAGCAGGATGCGGCGGTAGGACATGATCAGGCCGGTCATGGGATTGCAGAAGTAAAGCGTCTCGCAAAAAGCGGGAAGCTTGTTGTGAATGACCGTCAGAGGCAGGGAAAGCGGATAGAGGATGGGCGTCAGGAAAAACCAGGCCATCACCAGGTGGCCGAGAAGATGCTCGGCATCGCGGAAGAATACGTTGGCGGCGGACAGCAGCGCCGAAAGACCCAGGCAAAGGGCGGTCTGGGTCAGGATGACGAGCGGAAGCCAGACCAGGCTCCCCCATTGGATGGGCGCGTGCATGACAAGCAGGTAGAGAAGAAGGACCAGGAACGACATGAGAAAGTTAATGAGATTAGCCGC
>CAIKKV010000571.1 GCA_903828035.1 uncultured bacterium | reverse complement strand
GGCGGAGGGCGCGGTAGGGCCCGCCGTTCCAGATCTCCCGGAGGGGCGTGGCGGCCAGGTCGCCCATCTCGAGCTTGCCCCAGAAATCCTGCGGGCAGGGGGTCACCTTGCCGTTCCACAACACCACCATGGCGTACCAGGGGAAGGTGCACTTGGAAAGCGTCCGGCCGGCGCAGGCGGTTTCGGGAAGGCCGTCCTCGGCCCACTCGTATTCGGCCTTTTCCACCACCTCGTCGGCCCCGGCTTCCGTGAAGCGGCGGGTCAGCTCCGCGATTCGGGCGCGCGATTCGGCCGATTCCTTCTGGCGGGCGAAGAGGATTTTCTCGATCACCACGTAGGGTTTGTGGAGCCCCCTGGCGCGGCGCAGCGCGAGGAAGTGGAAGACGTTTTCGAGGGTTTTCTCGAAGGTGGCGCCCGCGCGGACCTTTTCGTAGGGCTCCTTTTCGAAGCCGTCGATGGAGAAGGAGACGAGGCTGGGGCCGGCCTCGAGGAGCTTCTCGGCCTTGGCGGCGTCGAGCAGCGCGCCGTTGGAGTGGAAGCGCGCGGGCACCCCCTTGGCATTGGCGTAGCGGATCATGTCGAAAAGGGCGGGGTTGAGGAGCGGCTCGCCGCGGTGGTGGAGGTAGATGTCGTGGACGAAGGGCGCGGCCTGGTCGAGAATCTTCCGGAACAGCTCCAGGGACATGTTGCCCTTGGCGTCGGCGGGCATATCCTTGTTGGGGCACATCTGGCAGCGCAGGTTGCAGCGCGCGCTGGATTCGATCCACATCCGGATGGGCGGAGTGGCGACGCGCTCGCGCCCCTTGCGGAAGTCGAGCAGGATTCGGAAGAGATGCCAGGACTTGCTGATTAGGTTCATGAGTATCCAGTAGATTACTAAAAACAGACCTCGGGAACAAGCGCATTTCCGCTATCCGCTATCCGCTATTTTCTTGTTGCGCTCCATTTCGACGGTTTATACTTCTTGATTCACGATTGCCTTTTCCAGGCGGTCGAAAGAGACGGGCGCGGGAAAGCGGGAGACGAGATGAGCGAGAACCTGAACCTGTTTCTGCTGATCGGACAATCCAATATGTGCGGGCGGGGCCCGTTCACGGAGGGGGTTCCGCCGCTCAAGGATCCGCGCATCCGGATGTTCCGGCTGGGCCGCTGGCTCGATGCGAACGAGCCCCTGGCCGTTGACTCGGCCACGGCGGGAGCGGGGCCGGCCATGAGCTTTGCGCTGAAGCTGCTCCTGGCTCAGCCGGCGGCCCGGATCGGCCTGATCCCCTGCGCCTACGGCGGCACCAAGCTGCAGCAGTGGCAGCCGGGCGAGGACCTGTATGAGCATGCCGTGGCCCTGGCCCGCCTGACGGGGAAGCAGGGCGTGCTGAAGGGCATTTTGTGGCACCAGGGGGAGGGCGACTCGGGCGATCCGGCGTGGGCGGCCTCCTATGGCGAGCGGTTTGCGGCCATGATCGCGAAGCTGCGCGAGGACCTGGGCGCGCAGGCGGTGCCGGTGGTGGCGGGAGAGCTGGGCGAGTTTCTCAGGGATCGGCCGGGGGTTCCCCATTATCCGCTGGTCAACCGGGCCCTGCATGACCAGGTCGGGCGGATCCCGCGGTACGCCGTCGCCTCCGCCGCCGGCCTGTCGGACAGGGGCGACCAGCTGCATTTCAACGCGGCTTCCCAGCGGACGTTCGGCGAGCGGTACGCCGACGCGTATGCCGGGCTGGTGAAGGAAAACGGCCTGCCTCCGCTCCTGGATTCGCCCGCCTGACGCGTGTGGCGCGGCTCAGGCCTCCGGCGCTTTCCACGCGAACGCCGGCTTCAGGTGGTCATAGGGGTGGCTGTTGTAGGGGGCGGCCGGGGGCTTGCCGAACCATTTCCAGCCGATGAAATCCAGCAGCACGTTCCAGTCGTCGGAAGAATGCGAATGGCCGCCGGGCCGGAGATGAAAGGCCAGGTTGTCGGGACTTCCAAGGAAGCGGTACACTTCGCCGGCCGCCCACGCGCATTGCACCATGCCCTCGGGGTTCGACCAGCGGTCGTCGAGGGCGTAGGTCAGGAGCAGGGGGCGCGGGGCGATGGTGGCCAGCAGGCAGTGCTGGTCGAACGGGATATCGCCTTCCCGGTTGAGATACGGCTTCAGGCCCGCGCCAAACCAGGACGGGTAGGCGTTGATGATGTCGAGCGTCTCGCCGGCATCCCCGACATACCGGAAGGTGGCGCTCCCTCCGGCGCAGGAGGCGTTGTCGTTGACGAGCGTGATCCGGCTGTCCGTGGCGCCCGCCACCAGCGCGGTCTTGCCCCCGCGCGAGTGGCCGCTCACGGCGATGCGGTCCTTGTCGATGAACGGAAGCGTGTGCAGGAGATCCACGCACCGGTGATAGCCCCAGGCCCAGGCCGCCACCGCCCCGAAGGTCCGGCCGGGGTACACGTCGTACAGGCCGCCGCCCCGCTTATTCTTGTCCGGCGCGCCGGGGTAGCCCAGGTCCTCGGCCATTTCCGTCCGGTTGAACAGGACCACGGCGCATCCGCCCGCAAGGGCGCGCTGGATCATCTCCTCCGTGAGGTACCACCAGCAGCCGTCGCCGCACACGAGGGCGGGGACGGGCTCGGGCTTGTTCGGGAAGAGAACCCGGACGCAGAAGGAGAAGGGGCGCTCGCCGCCCCGGCAGTGGAGGCGGTAGGACCAGAGGCCCGGCGAGCCCGGCCAGTGCCACGCGCAGCTGTGGGAGAGAGTCTCCACCTCGATGGACTCGGGCGGCGGTGGCAGGCCCCCGTATTCCAGGTCGAGGATCAGGTCGCGCCATGCCGCCGAACGGCCGGCCCATTCCGCCGGAGTCTGCGCGCGGCCCCCGCCGGGAAGAGCAAACGGGTCCGGCAGCTCCCCCCGGTTCAAGAGTGGGGTAGTGGGGTATGGACTCTTCTGGGCGGGCTCCTGCATGGATTGTCTCCTGTTGTCTGTTCTTCCGTTATCATGAAGGCCGCCTCGATCACGAATCATTAATTTCTTAGGCGCTTCCGGGTTTGTGGGGGGACTTTTTATTTACGAATCTTGGTGCCATTTTCGCCAAAAGCAAATTTCCTTATATTTATTGATTGTATTCTGTCATCCCGAGCGGAGGCCCGCTTCGGGCCGGAGTCGAGGGATCTCCGGGTTTAGACGGTAAGGAAGAGATCCCTCGACTACGCTCGGGATGACGGCAAAGGCGCTGTGAGGTCGAAGAAAAATAGGCCTGACAGGT
>CAIKKV010000570.1 GCA_903828035.1 uncultured bacterium | reverse complement strand
AGGATCCGTGCAGGGTGATCCGCCAGGGCAGGCCATTGGAGGACGGCGCCACGTCGAGCGACGGGGGGCCCCAGGGGGAAGCGGGAAGAATCAGGCGGACAAAGGGCTTGTAGGCCGTATCGAACGGCTGGCTGCCCAGGGATTCGAGGCGATGCAAAACGTCCTCGGCCTTGCGCGCCGCATCCCGGGCTTCGCGGTAGCCGCCGCCGGTGACGCGCACAAGGGCAAGCGGCCCTTCCACCTCGGAGGGCGCCGCCGGCGCGGCCCCCGCGACCGCGGCCGTCAGGAGCGACAGGACAACGCTATGGACCCACCACAATCTCAAGTTTGCCATCCCGGATTAGAATTTCAGAGAGCTGTTTTTCGATCGACTGCTCGGAAGGCGTCAACACAAAGCCGGCGGCAATGGGATTGACCACGATTTTCCCGAGCGGCCCCGGCAGCGGCAGATGGCCGAAGGCCCCGCCGCGGACGGCGAGCGTCCGCCCCGTAGCGACGCAGGAAACCTGGCGGCTGAACCGGAAGGGCCCCAGCGGGCCGCCGGGCGTGCTTACGGAGCCCAGCGGCACCTCTTGAAACACCATCAGGCGATCCCCTTCCAGCCGGAAGTTCAGCGGGGGCGTGTTGGTCGAGGGGGGCGTCTGCCGGGCTTTCATGAAGGCGTTGAGCTCGGCCGAATCGAAGGATTCGCGAGCCGGCTTCTTGGCGCGCGCGGCCAGGACCAGGCGCCCGTACTTGGCGGCCATTCCAGCCCGGATGGCGAGCCGGTCGGACTCCCCTCCGGCCGCGGAGGGCTTGCCCGGAATCAGCGCAACCACGACGATCCCCACGACCGCCATAAAAAGCAGCGACTTGATCAAGGCCGCCGGATTGAAGGCCTTTTTCTCTTCCACGGCCTGCTGCACATCGGTATTGGTAATCTGCATGCGCTTCCCGCAAGACATGCAGAACATGCGGCCGAGGTCGTTCTTGACGCCGCAGTGATTGCAGGTCACCTTCATCATGACGCGATCTCCCGAAAGTTACTTCTTCGTATCGGTTTTGGCCGGAGCGGCCGTCTTCGGCGCCGCAGGGGCGGGCGCGGCGGTGGAAGGCGCGGCGGGGGCGGCGGGCGCGGCAGGGGCGGCGGAATCGCTTTTGGCGGCCTTCTGATAGCTGGCGCTGCGGTAGTCGGTCTGGTAAAACCCGCTGCCCTTGAAGATCACGCCCGCTCCGGTTCCGATCTGCCGCTTCACCTTGCGGCGGCAGGTGGGACATTTCGCAATCGGGTCGTCTTTCATGCTCTGGAACAGATCAAAGATGCCGCACTTCGAGCAGGCATATTCATACGTCGGCATGGCACGCTCATCCTTTCATTCACATCCATCGATAACTATTGATAATAGCGGCATTCTTGAGACGAAGTCAATTTCAAGATATCGGGCCCGAAGTTGATTGCGGGACGTGGACAGCGCGCTTTCATCAACAAAACAATTGCGTTTCGCGGGTAAATGAATAATGTTCTTCCGATGGCGATCACCACCACCCTCGCGGATGGGCAATTCCGGGATACGGCCTGCGTCAGCCCATGAAACTGCTCACGCATAACGTCTACTGGTTTCAAGGCAAGCCGTCGCGATGGGGCTCCGAGCGGGTGGCCGAGGCTCCGGAGGTGCTGGCGGCCCTGGCGAAACTGTACGCGGCGGAAAGCGTCGATGTGCTCTGCCTGCAGGAAGTGCACCGGAGCGATCTGGCGCAGCACCTGGCGCGCGAGCTGGGCATGGCCTCCTGGCTTCATGCCCCCGGCGGGCGGCTGCCCGATTACGGCGGAGCCGTCCTCTCCCGGAGCGAAGCCCTCCTGCGGGACCGCACGACCGGGGAAAACCGCGTCCCGCACGAGCGGGTCCATATCCGCGCCTCCCTGGCCTATCGCGGGGAACGCCTGGAGCTGGCCGTCGTCCACCTGCCCAGCGACCGCTACGCCGGCTCCGGCGACGCCGGGCACCTTGCCCGCGTCAACGAACTGACGCAGGTCCTGGCCGCCTCGCCCCGCCCGAACATCGTGGCGGGCGACATGAACGGCAAGCCCGACAGCCCGCCCTGCCGGCTGCTTCGGGAAGCGGGGTATGTGGACGCCGCCGTCGCCACCCGCGACCCGTCGCTGCAGGGAAAACGGGTCGATTACATCTGGCTCGACGAGACCTATGCCGGGCGGCTGGTCCGGTTTGCCCAGCTCGACCGCGGAGACTTCTGCCGCACAAGCCCGGATGGAAAGGCGTGGACTCTCAGCGACCACCCGCCCCTGCTCGTGGAATTGCGCTGAGCGATCCCCGTCAGGCAGGCGCGTTTCATTATTCTCCGGGAACGATGGCGCCGTGCTGCCGAAGCAGGGCGCGGATGTCGGCCATGGGAAGCGCTTCCGGGTCCACCCCGGTGCTGGCGCTCAGGGCCGCCATGGCGCCCGCCGCCTGGCCCATGGCCATGCAGGGGCTCTCCACGCGGAGGGCGGAGTTGGCCTCGCGGTCGCTCGAGACGCAGCGCCCGGCCACCAGCAGGAAGCGGCTTCCCGCGGGCAGCAGCGCGCCGCGCGGAATCGTGGGCAGCACGTTCATAGCCAGGAGCCGGTAGTTGATCCCCTTGCCGTCATTCAGGTGCTCGTCAATGGGATAAAAGGCGTGGCAGATCGCATCGGGATAGAGCCGGCCCGCTTCGTAGTCCCCCACCCGCACGGTGTCCTTGCCCTTGATGGTCACCGTCTCACGGATGCCCACCTCGGGGCAGACCCAATCAACCTGGAACTTCTCCAAGCCGGGCTGCTTCCTGAAAAACCGGTACACGCGCAGCAGGGCCTGCCGGCCTTCAATCTCCGCCGCGGTCCGGCCTTCGCTCGTTTCCGCGCCAGGGGCGCGAAGATGATTGGCGTTCGTGCCCCGCCCCTTCAGGAACCCCTCCGGCCCGGCGTCCCGCCAGGAAAGATCGGTCGACTTGAGCTCGCCGGCCGCAATGGCCGCGTCGGCCGCCGCCTTCAGGGCGGGGAAATCGAGCGTCGTCACATCATAGCCCGAGCACCGCATGACCAGCGTGGCGGGCTGGACCACCGTCGGGCGCACCACCTCAAACCCCGCCAGGGCCACGACGTTCGCATCGCCGGTGGCGTCGATCAGCACCTTGGCCTCCACCTCCCGGAGCCCGGTCTTGGTGCAGAGGCGGATTTTCCAGCCGTCGCGATAGGCCGCCTCGGCCGGCATCGTATGATAGAGCGGTTCAACGTTGGCCTGGAGAACGGCCTCGTCGCACAGGGCGGCATAAAGGACTTTGTTGACGCCAATATGCCGGGGCTTCTGGACATCCTTCGTGAAATCAGCCGAGGGGACCGCCTCGCCTGAAAGCTCGATCGTGCGCCGGGCCAGCTCCCAGCCGATGCCGGCAATGACCTGCCGGCCCCAGGCGAAAAAATGGGCCAGGCCGTTAACGCCGCCCATCGTGATGGTGCCGCCCAGCATGCCGTTCTTTTCCACCAGCAGCGTGCGCGCCCCCGCCCGCCCCGCCTGAACAGCCGCCACGACGCCCGCTGTTCCGCCGCCGATCACCACAACATCATATCGGTTGTTCATGAGGAAACCTTAAATCGTAAGGTTCCATAATGCAATCAAATCCAAGTCAGGTTTCGTCATTCGGAGATAACTGCGAAATACTCGAAAGACACGAAATCCGGATCAGAACGAGTTTCGCGGCTTTAGCGTGTTTCGTCGTTAGGAACCCGTCACCTTCCCTCAAGTCAAGCGAACGAGATCCCTCGACTACGCTCAGGGTGTCAACCTACGCTCGGAATGACCGACTGTAACAAATGAAGCCGAAGGGCCTGCCGCCAACAATTGAATTGCACCGGAAAAAGGCATCTGGCATGCTCACATATT
>CAIKKV010000569.1 GCA_903828035.1 uncultured bacterium | reverse complement strand
CTCGGCAACGGCGAGGTTCAAAATCTCCTCGGCTTTGGCGGGCTGTTTGGTCTCCAAATAATGGCGAGCCGCCTCCAAAACCAGCATTTCGTTGGATGGATCCGCCTTAGCCGCAGCCCCATACTCATCAAACGCCTGCTGCGACTGGCGGTTATACTCATGAATCAGCCCGGTGGCATAATGAGCATAGGAGTTGGCCCTTTTTTCCGCAGGACTTCCCAACCAACCGTCCTCTGTGTCGGGGGTGTTTTGGGCGGAATTGGCGGCCGGGGATTTTAAATCGTGCGCTTGCCGGGGGCGATGGACACACCCCGGAGACAATGTCAAAAGGGCACACGCCCCCAAGGCATAAACTCCACACCTTAAACGAAATCGGGATTGCATCAATAGAAACATCGAAGCACAGCACTCCATTCGAGCTGTGCTTCGCGCAGTGAACGACTGCTAAAGCCTTATTTCTGCCAGGTGCGCTTTTTGTGCCGGTTGGCGCGCATCTTCTTACGTCGTTTATGCTTGTTAATTTTTGCTTTTCTGCGTTTCTTTAATGATCCCATAATAAAACGTTTAACTTCTTTTTTAATACACCACTTTGTTCAATGGGTATTCAATAATGCCCTCCGCTCCCGCGGCTTTCAAGCGCGGAATTAACTCACGAACAACATGCTCGTCAATTATCGTTTCCACCGCCACCCAATCCGAGTGACTCAAACTTGAAATAGTTGGATTACGCAAAGCGGGCAAACATTTCAACAAATTTGGTAAATTATTTTGCGAAACATTCATTTTTAACCCTACTTTGGCTTCCGCTTCCAGCGCACCCTTCAGCAGCATGGACAGGGTTTCAATTTTTTGCTTCTTCCAATCGTTCTTCCAGGCCTGATGGTTGGCGATCAGCCTGGGGGTGGAGTATAACAAGGTGTCAACAATGCGCAACTTGTTTGCTTTCAACGATGAACCTGTTTCTGTAATCTCCACGATGGCATCCACCAATTCATGGGCCTTGACCTCGGTTGCTCCCCAGGAAAATTCCACTTCAGCCGTAATCCCATGCTTTTGCAGGTACTGCTGCGTGATATGAACCACTTCCGTGGCGATTCGCCTGCCTTCCAAGTCTTTGGGAGACCGGATCGGAGAATCCTCGGGAACCGCCAGCACCCATCTGGCGGGTTGCCTCGTTGCCTTGCTGAAGATGAATTCGCCGACTTCATGGACGTTGGAGCCATTTTCAATGATCCAATCATGTCCGGTGATGCCGCAATCCAAATAGCCGTGATCCACATAGCGGCTGATTTCCTGGGCGCGAATGAGCCGCACTTCCATCTCTGCATCGTCCACATACGGAATATAGGAACGGCTGCTGACTTGAATATTAAAGCCCGCTTTGGCCATTTTTTCCAAGGTGGCCTCCTGCAAACTGCCTTTTGGAAGTCCGAATCTTAAAATGGGTTTTTCTGTATCGCTCATGGGTTTAGGTCAAATCAAGCGGCTGGCCCCCGCCATATGGCGTGCCGATCGCGGACGACAATCCTGCCGGCGGCCAAGGCGGCCACCACAGAAGGAAACAAGACACGCTCAGCCTGCTGAATCCGCTCGTGCAGCGTGGCCGGTGTGTCCTCATCCAGAACAGGCACAACTTGTTGCGCAATAATGGGCCCTGTATCGATTCCATCATCCACAAAATGAACCGTGCATCCGGTGAATTTGACGCCGTATTCAAGGGCCTGCCTCCACGCCTCCAAGCCTTTGAAGGAAGGGAGCAATGCGGGATGAATATTGATGACTCTTTGAGGGAAAGCCTTCAGCATGCACGGTTTGACAATGCGCATAAAACCGGCAAGCACCACCAGATCCACCCGGGCCTGGCATAAGGCGTCGATATAATTCTGCTCCGATCCTGGGTCCAGTTTTGTTCGAAAAGGACCGGGGGGCAAATAGTGGGCGGGAATACCACGGAGCTGAGCCAGCGAAAGAATGCCCGCGTTCGGATTGTCGGTGAGGACCACGGCCACTTCGCCGTGGATTTGGCCCGATTTACAGGCATCGGCGATAGCCGCCATGTTCGAGCCCCTGCCCGAACCCAGCACGCCAATTCGAAATAATCGTTTGTCTGCAGCCATTAAAAACCGGGATTGTTTAACACAGCATTCCGCCTGTCACCATGGCCAGTCTGCATGAGAGCCCGGCGGTAAGACAAGAACAAACACGGCTTCGGTTTTTTATCGATTCCCCACCGATTTTTGTGTTGAATGCAAATGCTGCGGCCATGACGGCGCGTTTTTACCGCCGGGGCATGGTTGGCGCGTAAAATTATGATCACCCCAATACAGTCGGTTCATTTTATTGGCCTGTGCGGAACTGCCATGGCTTCGGCGGCAGCGGCGATGAAGGACAAAGGGTTCACGGTGACCGGGTCCGATCAGAACGTCTATCCCCCCATGTCCACGTTTCTGGACGGCAAGGGCATACAGTGCATCGCG
>CAIKKV010000568.1 GCA_903828035.1 uncultured bacterium | reverse complement strand
GCACGAGGGTCACGCCGAAGATCGTGTTGGACAGCACGGGGATGCCCAGGTAGAGGAAGCCGAAAATCAGGCCGATGGCGCCGCCGATCGCGAACGCGCTCCAGCGCGGGGACGACTCCTCGCCCTCTTCCTCGATGGCCAGCACGCCCATCGCTCCGACCGGCGCCATGGGGAAGGGGAGCTTTTCGTAGTCGCTGGCCATTTTGAAAAGGCCGTAGCCGAGAATCCGCCCGTCCAGGCGACCCAGGATGCTGAACAGCAGGGCCATGCCGACCGCGGGCATCCACTCCTTGATCATGAAGGTGCGCTGGCCCAGGATGTCGGGGTCGGTGGGCGCGAACCAGATGGGAAACTCGTTCTGCCAGCCTTGCCCGTAGACGGCGTCGGACTGGACAATGAACTGGGTCCACAGCAGCCCCGAAAAGGGCGTGGCCATGGCCGCGCTGCACAGGTAGAAGAGGACGAAGATCTCGGACCGCTTCATGGTCTTGTGGGTGCGGCGGGCGATTTCCAGGAAGAGGATGACCGTCACCCACTTGGCGGAGCCGCTGGGATCCTGCCCGGACACGAGCGACATGTACATGGCGCCGGGCACCATCAGCAGGGCGATGAAGATGGCGGCCGCCAGCGAGGTCCAGGTAAAGCCGTCATGGAACTCCGTGGGGCGTTTGACCAGGTCCCGGAACTCCTCGAGCTCTTTATCGAGTTTCATGCGCCCGTTCCTTTCTCCGCCGGGAACCGGGTCGTGGTCAGCCGGTAATAGTGTTCGGCGGCCTCGTCGGGAATCGTCCGCCACAGGATGAACTGGTTGCGCAGGTCATGGACCAGCACCTTGGCGCTGCGCTTCCAGATGGCGGGGCTGCCGCTGAGCCGCGTCATTTCCACGCGCACGCGGTCGATGCCGGGGATCGCGCCGGGCTCGGTCCGGAGCGTGAAGGTCTGGGACACGCCCTGGTCGAAGGGCTGGAGCCAGACCGTGGCGTCGATCGCGAAGCGGCCCCCGGCCTGGCGCACCTCCACCTGGTCGGCGGCGAAGAGGCCCACCGACTTGTCGTGATGCGCCAGCAGGTGCTCCTCGAGGAAGCTGACGAGGCCGATCGCGTCGTAGTCCGAGACGGTGAAGGGGAAATCGATGTTGAACGTATCGCCCTCGGGCTCGGGCATCCGCCACGAGCGCTGGGCGCCGGGGTTGGCGGAACGCGAGGCCTTGATGGCGGGGTAGATGGTGGAGATCAGGACGGTGGCCATGACGATGAGCAGGGTGATCATGGCGTTCATGGAAGAGTGGTTCATCGCGGGCGCCTCGGTCCAGCCCAGCCGGGCCATGAACTCGACGATCTTGGCGAAGCCGTGGGCGAAGAGGTAGCCGCCCATGCCGCCGATGACCGCGTAGACGGAGGCCTCGGCGAAGAAGAGCGCGGCCACGTGGCGGGGGCCCAGTCCCAGGGCCGAGAAGGTGAATATCTCCTTTTGCCGGTCGGCGACGGAGCTGAGCATGGTGCCGAAGATGATCAGGCCGCCGAGGATGAGCGGCACCACGACCTTGGCGAAACCGCCGAGCGACAGCTCCGTGGCATAGAGCACGCGGTAGTGCTCGCCGCCCGCCGCCAGGCTGGCCCGGCGGTCCAGCAGGATGGAGGCTTCCGCCGCGATGGCGCGGGCCTGGGATTCGCTCCGGGGCAGGAACACGAGGCTCTGCGCCTGCTGGGCGGCCTGCGGGGCGCGCGGCTCCCAGATCAGGACGAGGCTCTCCGGGGCGATCCGCGGCAGGTCGGCGAGATCCATATCCTCGAGCTTCAACTTGACGGCCTCCGGATCGCGGGGGAACTGAACTTCCAACTGCCGCTGCGCCTCCAGCAGATCGGGGGGCACGAACGAGGCCCCGTCCAGGGTGTGTACCGTTTTGAGCAGGGCCGGATCGAAAGCCCCCCTCAGGACGTAGCGCCGCCCCTCGAAATCCACCCACGGCGGGGTTCCGTCCGCGGCCGGCTGGCGGAGCGCGGCGGGAATTTTCTCGAACAAGGGGGCCGGCAGCAGGATCCCGCCCTCCCGGCGGAAGCCGTCGATGTCGCCGGAGAGGACCTGCTTCAACGCGGGGTATAAGTCCAGGTCCTGCGGCGGAACGGTGGAGGATCCGTTCATGGCGAACACGGAATCGTCGGGCAGCCGGCCGGCCAGGATGCGGTCCTGGGTGGCCACGTTCCAGGAGCGGACATAGCTGGCGCCGGCGTCCGCGTGCAGCAGCCGGAGGCTGCCGATGGCCTGGGCGTCGAATGATTTCCCGGGCGCGGAGCCGATTTCCACCTGGGGCGCGGCGGGGCCGTGACCCACCCGGATCAGGCGGATGCCGTCCTCGCTCTTGAAGGAGCCGAAGAAGAGGATGGTGAACGTGAGCAGCAGGATGGTGAGGGCGGTCAGGGTGGTGCGCAGGGGCCGGCGCCGCATGGTCGCGATGCCCAGCGTGGTGGCGGCGGCGAGGGTGCCCTGGGCCGTGCGCGTGCTCTGGTGGCTGGCCGTGGCCACGCCGTGGAGCTTGCGCACCTCGTATTCGAACTTGCTCCACATGAGGGCGATGACCGTGCTGCTGAGGATGATGATAATGAACGCCAGCAGCACGACCAGGGGGAAGGAGGTGAACCGGAAGGCGGGGTGCACCAGGTAGAGCGTCGTGAACACCACGGCGAAGCAGAGGGCAAAGCCGGCAATCTGGAGGTAGATGTTCGGGGAGCCGGACACGAGCCGCTCCAGGGCGAAGCTGAACGGGATGGCCAGCAGCAGGAGGATGATGACGGCCTTGATCAGGTCGTTGGTCACCGTGCGCACCGGCTCATAGACGCGGCTGGAGTAGGCCAGGGAGGCCAGGCGCCGGGCGTTGGCGAGCAGGGCGGAATCCGCTGTTTGCGCGGCCAGGTCCAGCAGCTGTTCGGCCCGCGCGTGCAGCCGCTCCAGCCCGTTCTCGAGGATGTTGTGGCGGCGCAGGTTGTTCAGCCGGCTCTCGTCGAGCCGCCACACATCCCGCACCGAGCGGTCAAGGGCATCCCCGGTGGCGGGCTCGGGCTCGTAGCCCATGCCGGCCGGCTCGTAGGGCGTGGCGTTCAGCAGGAGTTGGGAGCCCTGGATGACCAGATAGCTTCGCAGCCGACCCGTGAAGACGGACATCAGGTCTCCGCTCAGGCTCAGGTTGAGCCGCTTGGGCTTGCTGGAGGCGGCGGCGTCCAGGAATTTCACGCTGATCTCGTCGATGGGCCCGGTGGCGGAGCGGATGCCCGCCAGCCGGATGCGGGAGAGCACCTCGAAGAGGACGATCTGGTTGTTCACCTCCGCGTTGAACCAGCCGGGCTGTTCCCAATTTCCAGCCCCTCCGGGCGCGGTGCCCGGGTGGCGCTGGTTGACGGCCGTGATTTGCCCCTGGCTGTCATAGAGGGCGGACTGGATGTTCAGTCGCTTGACGCGGAGCGTCAGCAGGGGGAAGGTGCCGACTTTGGAGCTGGAGACCCAGGCGCCGCCCCAGCCATCGGGGAGGGGCGCGCCGAGCGTGATCCGGCGGTCCTGGATGAACACGGGCGCATCCGGGATCGGGGCGCCGGCCTTGGCTTTATCCTCGTAGTGCCGGACGAAACAGCCGTCGTAGCGGCCGCCGCCGCTCCCGGACCAAGCCGGGACATTGAAGATCAGCGACGCATTCAGGCGTGTGGGAATCCGCACCCGGCTCAACTCGGGCTGGCGCACGAGTTCACGGCAGAAGGCCAGGGCTTCGGCCGCGTGGCGCGAGAAGTCCTCCAGGACGGGGTCGGGTTCGGTGGGGGGAAGAGGGCCTGGGGAAGCGGCGCCGATGCCGCCCAATTCCACGACGAAGGAAACGCGGCCGCCGATTCCGGCGGCCGAGGGGCTGGCAATGCCCGAGACGAGGCCGGCGCAACCGGGGAAGGCGGCGGCGTTGGTCTCGGCGAACGTCTTGATCCAGCGAGTCACTTGGAGGTTCTGGATGCTTTCCGGGACGAGTTCCGGGCCGAGGAGGGTCCAGCGCCGGGGTGAAGGCGGGATGTTCCAGATCACCTGAGCCACCAGGGTTCTCCCGGCAAAGCGTTCGCCCAGCGCCTGGTGGCTCCGCAGCAGGTCCGATTCCACCGCCTGTTCAGCCAGCCGGGCCTGCCAGTTGGACTGCACGCCGGAGAGCAGTTCATCGAAGACGAGCCGTGTCCGCTCTTCGGTGTCCGGACCAGGCGCCTGGCCTGCCGCCAGCAGCTTGCGGGTCGCGTACAGGCTGTCCTTGACGCACAAGGCTGCCTCCAGGCGGGCCTTCGTGGGTTCCGAGAGGGTTGCGCGGCGCTGTTCGGCCTTGGCGAGTTCAACCTGCAGGCGTTCTTTTTCCGCCGCCTGGACGTCGGAGGCGATCCGGGGGTCGTTTTTCTCCTGGAGCGTGAGGCGCTGTTTGAGGCGGGACACCTGGCGCTCAAGCAGGTTGAACTCGCGGCGGACCTCGCTGAGTTCGGCTACGCCTCGGTTGTAACGCAGCTCCGCGGTGGTCATCACGTCCTTCCGGGCGGCCTCCGCGGCCGGTGTGACCGGGTGGCGGTCCCGGATGAAGGACGGATCGCGCATGGCCGCCAGCTTGGCTTCAAGCAGCCCGCGTTCCGACTCGCGGTCCTTGATCATGCGGATCAGGGTCCCGGGCGCGTCGACGCGGGAGTAGGCGTCCCGCGCGAAGTGGAACTGCAGCTGTCCCGCCTGCTGCTGGGCCTCGTTGTCGAAGAAGGCCACGACGACGGCGCGCTCCAGGGGCTCGCGGCGGAGGGCGGCGGCGGCCTCGATCAGGGCGGCCGCATTGGCGGCGCGGCCGGGGTTGCGGGTGGCGAAGGGCAGCGCGCCGAAGGTGTCGTAAGGGCAGGCCAGCATGACATACTCGTGGGCGGCCGGCCCTTCGCTCCGGCCCGGGAGCAGGACAAAGAGGTTGCGGCCGAACACCCGCTGAAAGCCCATGCGGGAGAAGAGGCGGATCCGCGCCCCGCTCAGCAGTCCGTTGGCTTTCGCCGCCTCGTGCGTGATGAAAAACCGGGGCAGTTCAAAGTTGGCGTAGACGTTCTTGGCGCTGTTCTCGGCGAAGCCGGCGAGCTCCGCTCCCGGCGGCGGCCCCACGAAGAGGAGGGCGGCGGCCCCGGCCCGGACCGCATCCTGCCAGCGGTCGCCGCAGTTGAAGTCCATGACGGCGATCCGGTCCCGGATGGCTCGGCCCAGGAAGTCGGCCTCGGACCCGTTGCCCAGGAAGACGGTTTCCGCCTCGAGTCCCCCGGGCGGCGTGACGGGCAGGGCCAGTCCGTTGGGGCGAAGCGGCTGCAGGGCGACACGGCGCCCGCCGGATTCAAACCAGCAGTCGCCCTTGTCCTGGCGGAGCTGGGTGACTTCAAAGGGCTGCTCGAGGATCCACTCCGCGGGAATGCCGGCTTCCTTCAGGCCGCTGAGGATGCGGTCGCCCGCGGCAACGCCTTCGGGAGTTCCGGAAAGCCGGTGGGGCCGCGCGCACAGATCGGCCGTGATGCGGGCCAGGCGGCCGGTGTCGATCCCCGACTGGGCCGCGGCGAGCGTGGAAACACAACCGAGCAGGAGGGTGAGGAGGAGGCGGTTCACGGCGAGCCCTCCACTTCGACTTCACCCAGCTCGATGGTCAGCTCCTGCCGGCGGGAGATACGCTCCACATGGCCGTCGCGAAGCCACATGACCCGGTCGGAAACATTGAGCATCCGGTGGTCGTGGGTGGAGCAGATGACCGTGGTTCCGCGCTTCTGCTGCAAACTCACGAGCAGGTCGTTGATCTCCTGGCCGGTCTTGAGGTCGAGGTTGGCGGTGGGCTCGTCGCAGAGCAGGATGGCGGGGTCATTGGCGAGCGCCCGGGCGATGGCGGTGCGTTGCTGCTGCCCCCCGGACATCTCCTTGGGTCGGTGATCCCAGCGGTCGGCCAGGCCCACGAGCGCCAGGAGTTCCATGCCGCGCTTGAGGGCCCGGTCGGTGATCAGGCCGGCGAAGATCATGGGGGTCATGACGTTTTCGAGGCAGGTCTGGACGGTGACCAGGTTGTAGGTCTGGAAGATGTAGCCGATTTTCTTGCAGCGGATGTAGGCCAGCTCGTCGGCGTTGAGCTGGGCCACGTCGACCTCGTCGATGTAGACCGTGCCGGCCGTGGGGGTATCGAGGGCTCCGATGGCGTTGAATAGCGTGGTCTTCCCCGATCCCGAAGGGCCCATGAACGAGATAAACTCGCCGCGCATGATCTCCAGGTTGACGTCCCGGAGCGCGTGCGTGACGGTGCTGCCCCGCCTGTGGTCCTTGCACAGGCCCTGGGTCCGGATGATGACTTGGGAGAGTTTCCGGGCCATTATTCAACCCTCATGGCTTCGATGGGAGGCATGCGGGCCGCGGACCACGCGGGGTACAGGGCGGAAAGCGTGGCAAGGATTAGTCCGCTGGCGGTGGCGATTCCCGCCGTCGAGGCCAGCCCCGACCACGGAAAAAACCGCCCCATCCATTCGCCATAGGCAACGGCCATGCGCACGATGCCGATCGCGCCGCCGAGCAGAACCCCCAGAAGCCCGCCGGCGAGCCCCAGGCAGGCGGCCTCGAGGAGGAAGAGCCGGGCGATGAAGCCGTTGAGGGCGCCGAGGCATTTCATGGTGGCGATTTCGCGGAAGCGCTCGATGACGCTGAGGAGCATGGCGTTGGTGATGCCGGCCATGCAGACCAGGAAGGAGACGATCAGGAGCCAGAACATGTTGGCGCTGAGGCCGGGCTTGGCGCCATAGCGGGCGGTCAGCAGATCGTCGACCTCCGCCAGGCGCCGCGCATCCCGGATACGTTGGGCCGCCTGGCGCACCGATTCGGCGTCCGGCGCGGCGCCGGTGGCGGCGGGATCGGGCCGGGTGAGCAGCCAGTCAACCCGCCCGGCGTCCGCGGCGAGCTGGTCGACGGCCGTGTTCTGCTCGAACAGCTGGCCGAACTGCGCGCGCCAGGCGGCGGGCAAACCGGGCGCGCCCAGCCGGGTGAGAAGGCGCTTCTCTCCTGCCTGATCCTGAGCCCGGCGGAGGAGGGAGGCGAGGCGCTCCGGTCCGATCGCCAGCCCGGCTGCGGCCAGGGTGGATTCCGCGAGGCCGGCTTCCGTGGAAGCCAGCCAGGCGGCCAGCGGGCGGCCCTCGAGGGCGGTCGACAACCGGCTGCGGGCGGTTTCAAATCGGGTCGCTGCGGCGTCGAGTTGCGCCAGGAAGGTCTTGCGACGGGCGGCGAAGGACAGGAAATCGCGGGGGAGTTGCAGGGGGATGCCGCGAGCCGTCTCGGCGAAGGCGCGTCGGCCGGTCTCGGTGTCCAGCAGATTGAAAATTTCCCCGATGCCGCGTTTGCCGGCCAGGAGGCGGCGGTGGGCGGGCGGGCGATCCTCGAGCCAGTGTTCCGTGTCGCGCCAGGCCTGGCAGTCGGCCTGGAAGCGGCTCCGCTCGTCCGCGGGAAGGCCGAGCCAGCCGGCGAGGGCGTCGAGCGGCCAGGCGCCGGCTGGCCGCTCGGCGATGCGGCCGGCCAGGTCGCGGGGCGTGAGGGGCGCGTCGGTGAAGGAGGCCAGGAGCGCCAGCTCGCGCTGCTGTTCGGCCATCGCCTGAACCCCGCTCTTGCAGGCTCCGGCGATCCGGGCCTCCACCAGGATGTTGGTGATGAACGCCACGGCCAGCACAATGACGCCCAGCGTGAGCAGGGAGCGGAGAAGACGGTAGTGGATCCCGTCCACGGCAATCTCCGTTTCCTTGCTCCAGCGCAGCGACGGCTGCTCTCGGATGTTCAGCTGGGTGGCCATGCGTTTCCTAACTTGAGAACATATCCTTGAAGATCAGGGCCCATTCCTGTTCGAAGGTGAAGTTGTTGGCCCGGAAAATGAAGATGTTGGCGACGATCCAGCAGGCGTAGATGAACGCGAGCCCGGCGACCGCGCCCACGAAGAACGGCTTTGTCTTTTCGAACAGCCGGCCGCCGCCTATTTTCAGGATGATGACCTTGATCAGCCAGCCCAGGAAGAAGGAGAAGCAATAGCGGGACATGACCCAGGAGCCCAGCAGGACGAGGGGCAGGGGGTGGAGGGGAAACCAGGAGAAGCGCAGCCGCGCGAATCCGGTGGCCAGGATGAGCACGGCGCCGAAGGCGAACATGGGGAGGAAGCGCGGATCGATGCGAACCGCGGCCCAGCGTTGCAGGAATGGCGTGTTTTGGGAGAGGAGCTCGTGCAGGGCGGGAGCGCTGTTCCCCTGCAGGTACTGGTTCTGGATGGAGCTGGCCGCCGCGTTGAGGGTGGCGAAGCCGCGGGACGGGTAGTCGTTGGCCGCCCCTTCGCTGCTGTAGCCGATCCACATGGCGGTGGCCACCAGGGCAATGAGCATGATGGCCAGGAAGGGGATCAGGATGCGGCTGCCGCAGAGGCGGCCCCGCGATCGCGCTTCGACGTGGGCGGCGTTGAGGGCGGCGGCCGGGATGTAGGTGGTCGTGTTGAGCGTGAGGTTGTCGAAGATCGCCATGAAGGCGTAGGCCTTGGCGCCGATCGCCTTCTCGCCCAGCGTATTGAGAAGGAAGGGCAGCGGGCCGAGGTCCGACAGGGGGGTCCAGGGGATGCCCATCTCGGCGACGAGGCGGCAGGTGACGAGGAACAGGATCAGCAGGGCGAGGGTCCAGATGACGGCCAGGTCCAGGGGGATACCGTAATGGTTGAGAATGGTGACAAAGCCGGCGAGGGCGAGCAGGAAGAACCGGCAGACCTTGATGCTCTGCGGGTCGACGGGGCCGGCGGCGCCGGACCGGGAGCCCAGGCCGAGTGCCCGGCGGAAAAGCGCCGAGTAGTAGGTGCGCCCGGCATAGAGGATGAGGGCGGCCATGGCCCAGAACGAACCGGTCTGCACCATCGTGACCTGGAGGTCGGTGAACTTCAGGCCGGTCTGCGTGTAATAGAAGTAGGTGCAGACCACCATGAGGGGCCAGGTGAACCAGGAGGTGAAACTGATTTCCGAGGGCAGGAGCACGGCGGCCGCCACGACGGCGAAATAGGTCCAGCCGCGCAGCAGCGAGTAGCCCTCCACGCTGTTCTTGAGAAAGGGGAACTGCCGGGCCAGCTCGAAGAACTGGAATTTCACGGGGAACTCAATCATTTTAGGCACGTGGGCGCGGAGGCCGTTGACGGCGAAAAGGAGGAAGAGGAGTCCGAAGCCGATCCAGAAGCTGCGGTGGTAGCAGATGTCGGGGAGCGGCCGCCCGCGGTCCCGTCGCACGAGGGCGGCGGCGAACTCGGCGAGCGGGAAGGAGACCAGCTCCCGTTCCGCCCACTGGCGGTAGAGCAGGTGGGCCATGCTGATGACGAGCGCCAGGAACGCGAGCAGGGGGGGCGCCCAGAAGAGGGCGGGGCGCAGCCAGTCGCGCCAGGGGATGTCGGCCGGGCGGGCCATGCCCCCGCCGGCCGGGATCACGCCGTCGTCGAAAACGCGCGAGGCCTCCGTGCTGAGCAGGGCGTCGGGCGGCAGGACTTCAAAGATATTGGCCTTGGCCAGGGGGGCGACGCCGGCGTGCTGCGACTCGATCATGGAGCGCGTGTAGCCCACCGTGCGGACCCAGTTGGCGCAGAGGGACCGCGACAGGGGGGTGACCAGGAGGGCGAGTGCCAGCGCCACGCCCAGTTCGGCGCCGCTGAAGGCGCGCCGGGGGCTCAGGCGCGAAAGGAGGGAATTGATCAGCAATGCGAACAGGAAAAGCGGGGCGAGCGCCAGGGGGGCGACAATATTGTGCTGGGAAATATCGGCGTGGAGAATCATCCCGTCGTGGTAATTGGCGATCACCGAACCCAGAAGGCTGACACCGGCTGACAGCAGCAGGGCGCGCAGCGTCAGGCCGCTGCCCGCGCGGGCGGACTCGGTTTGGGGCATGGGGCGCAGGTTGTCGTTCAGTGCCATGGGCCGGGTCCGGGGGTTCAGGGGCGGGGTGATTCAGTGGCGGGGCGCACTTTCTTCCAATATTCGTAGGGCCTCAATCCCTCGTTGTGGGCGTAACGAAGGATCTCCTCGATCGTGAGCAGGCCGATGGTGAGCATGTCATCGCAGGAGCAGAAGAAATCCTTGCCGCCCGTTGGGAGTTCACACATGACCGGGAGCGCGCCGCACGAATGGTAGACAGCGGAGGACTGCTCGATATAGGGTTTTCCCATGCCGGGCAGGGTGGCCCAGCTCGTCCGGCCGGCTACGGGGTGATCGTAGCCTTCGCGCAGGAGGCGGGCGTGCACGGCGCCGGCGATCCGGGCTTCCTCCAGCTGGTGGCCCGGCGGCAGGTAGTAGCCCGGCGGACCGATCAGCGAGCCGGCATTGCCGTGCCAGATGACGACGCCATCGGGCCGCTCGCTGAGGTAGTAGTCCATCCAGGCCGTCGTTTCAGGCTGCCGGCGGGGCATGCAGAAGTCGTATTGCAGGTTCGCGCCGGCGTCGTTGAAGTAGGTGCCCATGAAGGCCATGTCGCCGGGGGGGATGGGGTACACGGCTTTGAATTGCGGGTACTTGAGGGGGGCGCCGTCTTTTTTCACCCCGGCCAGGATGGCTGCGGAAACGGCGCTATCGAGGCCCGACTTGTGTGCGACGGGCGAGCGGAGCGCCCCGTCCATGTTCAGCCAGGGGATGAGGCAGACGCGGGCGACTCGGGCCATTTCCCGCAATTCGGGCCAGGCCCGGCCCCGGAGATCGGATCCGGTTTCGATGATCTGGCAGAGGTTGAGCGAGGCGGCGGTTCCCGTGATCTCATCGCCATGGATGGCGCCCTGGAGAACCACCACGGGCTTCCGGCGTCGCACGGTTCCATAGAAGGGGGTCGGGAAGATGGCGGTCGGATCGGGAGGGGCAATGTTGCTTGCGAGGGAGGAATGGAGATTGTCGTTGGTGGTGTTCAGCGATTCCTTCTCGCCGTATTCGATGGCGAGGATGGCGTGGCCGCCGGCGCTTTGGCCGATGGTTTTTATCCCGGCTTCCTTTAGTGTTCCGATAAAAGGGATTCCCTGGGAAGGATGGGCAGGCCAAAACGCGGGGGCGTCCCGCCAGGGGCTTAGGTCGCCGAACACGGATTGCAGTGTATCGCTAGATTTCATAGGATAGGGCTTTATATCATCCACCAGGAAATGCTTGAAGCGAATCTGTACTTGTTAAAGTATACTAGCATACTTTTTTTGCAACTGTCAAGAGTGCATCGAATGGTGAAAAAGGGGATGCCCCCGTTAATGTCGTTGAGCCAGCGAAGGATGGTCGGGGCGACTGGCGCTCGTTTGAACCGTACCCGCTACTGATCGCGCCTATCGTGACCGTTTTCGACGGCCCGACGCTGCCGTTCGTTGCCACGGCCGAGCGCCTTGTGCGGCGTTGCGCCTGCCTGAATCCGCCACCCGCCGGGCAGATTCATTCCAGACAGGCCCACAAGCACTTGCAATTACAGAGGGCATAGGTCATATTTCCCGCGTGTTTACTGACATAAAAAGACTGAGCAACGCACTCCTGCTGACTCTCTTTCTGTTTGGCGTGATCGCGTATCCCGCCATTCACAGGGTGAGTTCCGGGGGCGTGACGTCGCAGACCTGTGCATGCTCCGAGCAGACGCCCAGGCTTCCTTCTTCGCACTGCAACCCGCTCGCGCAGGGCGTCGCCGACACGGAAAAGCCCTGTTCCGGTGACACCCACAACCGCCATAACCCGCCGGCTCCGCACGATGCCGGCCACTGTTCGATCTGCCAACTCGCACAAACCCCGATGAGCGTTTCGGCACCGGCGTTCCTGCCAGTGGCGACCGACATCGTGATAGAGTGTGCCTTGCTTCCAAGCCGCGCTCCAACGGTTCGCACAGCTTGCATTCTTCCGTTCTCATGCGGTCCTCCCTCCTGAGCATTCCAACTGGTTTCCCGAAATAGTCTCGCGGGGATGCGCTACATCCTGACGTGGGCCATAT
>CAIKKV010000567.1 GCA_903828035.1 uncultured bacterium | reverse complement strand
ATCGCCATGACCTTGGATTCGTACTTGAGGCTGTTCTCCTTCTGGAACGACTCCAGGATCTGGTAGACCACCACGTCATCGCCCATGACCTCGAGGCGCATGTCGTTCGTCACGGCGTCGCCGAGCTTCGTGTTCAACGTGCCGCGGAACAGGGTCGGGTCGCGCGGAGAGGGCAGCAGGTTCATCAGCTCGCGGTCCTTGCCCTTCCGGGTCATGATTTCGATCGGGATGCCGCCGCCGCCCCGCACAACGGCCAGGTTGCGATCCTGCATCTTCATGGTGACGGGCCGCCCGGGAATCACATAGGTGGTCAGGACGCGGTCGCCGATCTCCAGCTCGGGATCCTGCAGCCGGTCCTCGCGCAAGTTCAGGTCCGCTTCGAGGAACACGGATTCGACGTGATCGGGCACGCGCTTCTTGACTTCAATCAGGTTCTCGCGGGCGCCGGGGTAATCCTCGCGATCGAAGGCGATCTTGGCGGCCATGAAATAAGCTTCGGCCTGGGCGACCGGGTCGGCGATGTCCTTCAGCCGCTCGATGATGGCGTCCGCCCCCTCGAAGTCATGCGTCTGGCGGAGCACATCCACAATCCGGAACCGGGCGGTCTGGCCGAACGGCGTCTTGCGCAGGTCGGCGTTCCGGTCGATGCTCTCGTACTCCAGCTTGGCCGCCGCGAAGTTCTGCTGATCGCGCAGCGTGTCGCCCTTCACGAGCATGAGCTGGGCCGTCCCCGGCGGCGTCATCTTGCGGGAGTTGAGCGCCGAGTCCGCAATCTCCACCGCATCCTTGAACTGCTTCTGCTTGCGGTGCTGATCCGCCACCCAGATGACAAAGTCGGAATCCAGATTCACCCACTGCTGGCGGAACGCCTTCGTCAGCGGCGAGTAGAGCTCCCACGCGCGCGCTTCCTGGCCCGCGTGGAACGCGGCCGCGGCGGCGCGCAGGGTAACAAGTGACGGATCATCCGCGGCCTGAACGACAGGACCGATCGAGAAACTGGCCACGGCCAGCGCGCACATCCAAATACGAAGGCTGAACTGCTTCATGACATACCCCGATTTTCATCAACTGGGATGGTCTCTCGCGTCACGGAATCGTCATGATTCCCTTGCACGTGAAAAGAATGCGGGCTATTATAGTTGAGTTTCATGTCGTTGTCCATCGGTTTGCCAATCGATATTTACAGGCTTTTCATGCGTTTCAAGTGCCCTTACTGCCGCCGCGATTTCGAAAGCCCGGAGAAACAACGGTGCCCGCACTGCCATCGGGTGGTGCTGACTCCCGGATTCTTCAAGGCCCGCCCCCGCCAATCACAGCCCCCGGATGCGCCGGCCCCGACGACAAGCCGCCGAAGCGCAAAACCGCCGGTCGCGTTGGCTCTCTTCGGTCATTCGGGCTTCAAGGTCGCGGCTGTCCTGCTGCTCCTCATGCTCGCCGGCTCCGCGCTCGTGGGCAAAGCCAAATCTCCGCCGGTCAATTCCAACGCCCGGAAAATCGACCGCGCCCGGCTCAGCCTCGCCAACGTGCGGGTGGCCCTGGAAATATTCAAAGACGATACGGGCGCCTACCCCGCCGCCCAGGAAGGACTGGCGGCCCTGGTCCACCCGCCGACCACCACAAACGGCTGGCGCGGGCCCTACGTCTATGAATTGAAAAACGACCTCTGGGGAACGCCGTTTCAATACGAACTCACGTCCACCAATGTGGCGCTCTTCTGTTGCGGGCCCGACCGTTTGCCAGGAACGCCCGACGACATCGTGATCCAACAGGCGGATATCCGACTTGAACAATCCCAGGGCACGGTCTACGGGGTGATCGTTTTCCGGGACGGCACCCGGAAAATTATCCGTGAACAGGTGACGGCCGAAAAAGCCATCCCGACCACCCTGGCTCCGGATGCCCCGTCGACTCGCTGATCCGCGATTCTCTATTCGCTATCCGCTATTCCTTCTCCAGCGTCTCGCGAACCACGCGCACCCAGCGGGGAAGTCGCGACGGATCACCCTGGACGGTTTCCACATCCTTCAGGTGAACGTGCATGAACCCGCCCTTGAAGGCGTCGGCCGCCTCCCGCACAATCCGCCGGATCCGCGCTTCATCCCAGCCCGCGCAAACCATGTCCGTCGGATTCGGCCGCCACGACGCCACGTAATCCTTTCCAATCTGCTCGGCGCAGGCGCGAACATCCGCGGCCGGCGCCACGGCAATGCTACGCAAATTCTTCAGCTGCCGGAGCATCCCGATCTTGCGGGTCAGATCCTCGCAACACCCGTAATGCACCAGGCCGAACTGCTCCTGGATCGGCCGCTGATACTGGAACATGAACTCCTCATGGAACTCCGGCGACACCAGGGTGTACTCCTGCGCCGCGCTATAGCTCCAGAGCGTCTTGCGTGTCACAGGCCCGCTATTCGGATAAGGCGTCGGCAACCCCTCGGTGTACGACGGCTGCTGGTTCACGCCGGAGGTCCGCGTGTAGTGGCCCGCTTTCTCCGCCGCCGCCTGGTTGGCCAGGATGCCGTCACGCATGAACGCCAGGATGCGATGGAGCTCCTCCGGATTCTCATACATGTCCAGCATGATCTCGTTCAGCCCGCGCAGCCGGATCAGGTTCGTGGAAAGATCCGCGGTAAACCCCGAATAAACCGGTGTCCGGTTCACGTCGATCGGCAGGAGCCCGCCCACGGCCGCGCTCAGCTTCTCCAGATTCCGCTGCGTTTCGGCCTCGTCCACTTCATGAGGCGTGGCGGTCAGCGCCGCCTGGCTCCAGTCCGTAATCGGCGGAAGAAAGCCCTTGGCGCCGCCCTTCTCCGTCGAGTGTGAAAACTCTTCCTTCAACCCCCACAACTGGCCCCAGACTCCCTTGACCGAAGCCCGCAAGGAAACCCAAGGCTCCAGAAAGGAGTCATCCCCCACCTCTTCCTGAAAAATCAACATCTTGAAGCGGCGTTCATAGCCGCGGTAAAACGGGTCCTGGCATTCCATCGCGGAATCACCAAACACGTCGCCGCACCAGACATTCCACATGCCAAAGGTGGCCAGGATCAGCGGCCGGGTCGGCTTCAAGGCGTGATGCGCGGCCCAGGCCTGCATCTTCTCCCTCTGCTCCGGCTTCGCCGCCAGCTCCGCATAGCGCGCCGCCAGCGCCCTCACAATTTCAATAT
>CAIKKV010000566.1 GCA_903828035.1 uncultured bacterium | reverse complement strand
CGTGGAGAAATCCGAAGCCCCGATGTTGAACGGCATCGGAATGGCCACATCCTCCACGTTCCATGTGCGGATGGCGCTCGTATCACCCAGCGGCGGGCTGCGCATCGAATCCTGGCCCACCGGGATCAGGTAGATGTACGGCGTGGCGGAGAGCGCCAGCGGATCGAGATACGAGGAGTTCGGCTCGGCCGGCGACACGCCGCCCGCGCTGGCCACGGCCACGCTGTTGGCGGCGGGATCGTCCATGCCGCGGTAGCCGATCAACGCCGTCCCGACGCCAAAGATCTTGGTGGCGAACGAGCTCGGGCTGAAGGCGTGGTCGCCCGCGGCCAGCTGCTGGCCGAACAGGTTGTAGCCGTCCGCGATGGTGGTGCTGAAGGTCAGCACGATGCCGGGGGCGGGCAGCCCATCGCCCGGATCGACCTGCATGCAGAACCGGCGCACATCCGCATCTTCCAGGATGTTGGCCTTAACCCCGCCCTGGAGCACATCCTTCCAATTCGTATCCCCGTCGCTCGAGGGCAGGATGCGGTGACATTCCGTGCGCAGCGAAACCGTCGTTCCATAAGCATCGGGATTGTTGAAGCCCAGGCGACCGCGCAAGACGTCCCAGTCGGCCTTCATCTCGGCCAGCGCGCTGGAGAGCCCGGGATCGCCGTTGTCACTGCCGGCATATTGCGGCTCGCCGCTGCGGACAACGCCCAGGGCGCGGGAGCTCACGATGCGGCTGATGAAGTCGCGCCCCGCCGAGGTGCCCAGGAGACCCGTTTCATAATCGTAGGCGTTGGCGGCCAGCATGGAGTAGCGGGCCGTGAGATCGAACAGCGTCTTGTAGCGTTCGAGCTTCTCGTTGCGGAAGAGGCGGAAGGCGGCATCCCGCGTCCGATAGCCCTGCACCACGGTGGCGGCGCGCTGGCGGAAGACCAGACGCTCCTCCTGCACGCGATCGCCTTCGGCCACCAGCGCCTGGTAGCGGGCCTTCGCATCATCATCTGCGCGCAGCTTTTCCTTGATGGTGGTGAAGTTGTAACTCACCGACTCCACCTGCTGGCCCAGGGCAATCAAGGACTCCTTGGTCGCCTGGTCCACTTGCAAGCTGACAATCGCGGCTTGATTCCACCGCTTCTCTGTCGTGTTTGCGGTTTCAAAGGCCTTGAACAAGCCCCACCGGATATTATTGGCCACGTCGTACACCTTGGTGATGACGAACCCGCTGGCTTCAATCGCGGCCCGGGCGGGAGCGGATAAATCGCCGCCATTCGCCAGGCCCACGATTAAGCTGGTGGGCAGCGACTTCGAAATCCGCCTGGTAGCCTTGGTGATCGTGTCCTTGGCGGTCTCGTTGATCTTGTTGTAAAGCTCATTGGCCGCCGTCGCCCAATCCATAACCTCGTCCGCAATGTTCATCGCCAGGTTTCTCGCATCAATCGAAGACTGCATGCTTTGGCGTGACTGGAAGAGACTGATGGCCGTCGTCAGCTTATCCTTCTCGTTCTGGGCCGTCCACAGGGCTGCCGTCACCTGATCGTGCGCCTTAACCACGTCCGAGATGGCCAATTGGATCTTGCCGGGCGACTGACGAGTGCCCGTCCAACTGGCCGGCTTGTCGAAAAAGCCGTGAGCGCCCCAGTTGAACATGATGAAGTTGTTGGTGTTGACCCAGTTCATGTTCTTGTAGGACGCCGTGTCCCACTCGCAAACCTTATTCACCCAATCCTCCGGCAGCGTCTGGGTGTCGAGGCGGTAGGCCGCGGAGGGATTGACTTCCATGGCTCCGCCAAAGGTGGTCTCGGGTATGTCCACGTAGGCATAGTGAATCAAGTCCGGCCCCACATAACCCTGCTTCCACGTTTTCCCCGCGCCAATGTCATCCGGGTACGGCGTGCCGTACAGCTCGATCAGCGCATTGCGATAGGCCAGCTCCTGCTTGGAAACCGCCGCCTGGAAATCGGCCAGCGAATCCTGCTCGGAGCGCATCAGCCGCGTGACGTCCTTGGCGTCATCGAAGGAGGCGACGGCGTTGTTCAACGCCACCTTGGCGCGCTGGTAGATCTGCTCGAAATGCGTGCCGTTATCGGTTCCGACCACCGCGTTGGGATTGATGTCGAAGGCCAGCCCTCCTTCGGGAATGCCCAGCGGGTTCAGGCCGCCCTCGGCGTTGTCCAGCGCGGTTTGGATGCCCGACACCAGCGTGGCCAGCTCCTGCAGCTCCGGCACCGTGGTGCGATCAATCTTCTGGATGCCTTCGTGTAGCGGATTCGGATCCACGGCCGGCAGGATGGCGTTGCCCATCACCCAGTTCAGGTACGCGCCCTGGCCGGTGCGGCAGGCCCAGTGATCCATCCCCCAGAAACGTTCAACACCGCGCGTCGTGTTGACGCGGGTGGCGCCGAAATGTTCCCACCCCGCCTTGGAAACCTGCTGGTAGTCCCGGCGGAACGTCAGGTCGAAGATCTGGCGGCCGGTTCGGGCGACGGCCACGGCGGCGGCGGCAAACTTGCGCTCATCCTGGTAATCCACCGACACGGGCTGGCCCAGCACGTTAACCGCCTCGGCGCGTGGAACCCAGTCGAAGTTGACGTTATTCATCAGCAAGTAATAGCCCTTCAGCGCCGTCAGGTAATGACCATAGGCGTCACCATGGCCCTGAGGGAACATGACGGCGGCGTCCTCGGCATTGATGACGCCATCGGGCGTCCCATCCGGATTCTCCTGGATGTTGTAGTTGAGGGCATAGATCACTTCGCCCGCGTCAATGCCGCGCGTGTAATTCCAGACTAGCCTGTTGTACACCGGCGCCACCTCGACCCCGGGCATCAGGAAATCGTCGCGGCCGCGCAGGAGCGCCAGCTCCTCTTCCAGCAAGGAGGCTTCCTGCCCCTTGAAGGCGAACAGGGAGGTGGCGATGTCGCCATAGGTCGCGTCCTTGGTGCCGATGCCGATAGTCGGGTTGGCGGCATCCGCCCAGGCTTCCCCGCCGACCATCATATAGAGATCGTTCAGGTAGCCGGCCGCCAGCAGGAGCGCGTCGTTGGCCGGGCCATAGTTGTACCCGGCGTCAATGCTCAGCATCCGGCCGCGGCGCAGGATGGTCTCGTAGATCTCGATCAGCCCGTAATTGTTGATGTTGTCGATGTTCAGGGCCACATCCCCCTCCCAGCGCTTCCCGGCCTGGGTGAGCATGCTGACGGAGCTGTTGGCCTTGTTATTGAACAGGTCGCCCATGCGCTGGTTGAACGGGTTGATTCCCGCGAGCACGCGCTTGATCCACCCTTCGGCCAGCTTGGGCTCGGTCCAATCCGACCACTGGTTGACCAGCGGATGCTTGGGCGAGAGCGGCCGGTAGCGCATGACCACATAATTATCGCACAGGGCCTGGACGCCCGCCCCGCCCAGGAGGCGCCGCGGCATGTCCGATCCGCTCCCCAGGGACAAGTACCGGGTCATTTCAGGATCGGCCAGGGGCGGCAGCCCGTCCACAGGGGTCGCGATCTTCCACTCATAGTCGTACTCCGCGAAACGGCCGGCCAGATCGGCGGTGTGCTGGAAGGTCACCATCTCGCTCAACGGATTGGCGGCGGCAATGATCTTCACTTCGCCCGCATACAACTCGCTGCCGTCCACGCGCAGGATGTACATCGCCACGGGATCGCCCTCTTCGGTGAACGCTTCGCCGTCCGACACGATCAGCGTCACAAACCCGCTGCCTGGCCCCGTGGCGCTCAGGGCATAGGAGTCCACCGCCATGTTGTCGCTGGTAATGGCCACCAGATCCTCCACGCCGACGGAATAGGTGAGGCTCGGATTGGCAATGTAGGTGCCCGGCACCGCGGGATTCTCATAGAAGGTTTCCACTGCGGTGGCCAACGAATCGATGACGCTATCCCAGGTCGTCTTGTCGGTCCCTTCCGGGCACAGGGCCTTGGCGGCGGCCAGGTCGGACCCGCGCAGGACGTTGAGCAGGGTGTAGCTCTCCCCCATGGCCTCGTCCACAAACTCGCCCTCCAGCACCACACTGCCGTTTGTACCACGATTAGGATCAAAGTACAGGCGCTGCGCCAGATGCGGGGGCAGGTTCGGGAAGTAGTACTTGCCCATGTAATAATCCTTGGCAATTCCTCCCGGCAGGGCTTTCAAACCCTTTTTGCTCAAATCGGAGTACTTCGCCCGCGTGGCGTCATGCAACACGACGCTATCGACCGGGTTGGTGAGGCCGCTAACCGCGATCGACTGCTGGTAGAGGACCCGCGCGGTCTTCATGTCGCGCACGGCCGGCAGTTCGAACGCCGCCTTGGCCAGGGTGGCGCCATAGGGCAACGAGGGAACCGACTCGGGCCACACCGGACGATAAAGGATTTCCAGCGACAGTTCGGTCTTCGCCGCGCCCGTCCCGAGGTAGGTCCCGTTCGTCAGCGGACGCAGATACGGAACAACACTTCCGGCTTCCGGCGGGCTGGCCAGGCCCGGCCAATCGAAACTGGCATCCGTCTTGTAGTAATACCGCATCGTGAAGCTGTTCGACGTTGTCGGCGACACGGCCAGGAAGGGCGCACGGTTGCTGTAGACGACAATCGTGCCCGTGTAGAGGTTGGTGCAGGTGATGCCTAGGGGCGCCTGCGCCACCACGGCTCCGTTCGTCCGGACCACCAGCGTCAGCAGGTTCGTGGCCACGGTGTGGTCATTGACATCTTCCACCACCAGCGTCAGCAGGTTGGTGCCCGCATTATTCGAGGCCGGCTTTCCGCTCAGGGTCAGGCCGGAGATGGCAATCCAGCTCGGCAGGGTTCCCACGGCGGTCATCGTCAGGTATTCCGGCTGACGCGAAGCGTGCAGCGTGCAACTGAACTGGGCGTCGGCAACAGCCGTGGCGT
>CAIKKV010000565.1 GCA_903828035.1 uncultured bacterium | reverse complement strand
GTTTGCATCATATTCCCTCGCAGGTCTCCGGCGGCCAGCAGCAGCGCATCGCCATCGCCCGCGCCCTCGTCAACCAGCCCTCCATCATCCTGGCCGACGAGCCCACCGGCAACCTCGACCTTCACACCGGCGAGGAGATCATCAACCTCATCGGCGAAATGAAGGCCAAACTCGGCATCACCATCATCACGGCCACCCACGACATGAAGATGCTCTCCGCGTCGGATACCGTCGTCTGGATCAAGGATGGCGCCGTGGACCGCACCGCCCGCAAGGGCGAGATCAAGATCGAGGTCGGAACCATTGACGGCAAGACCCTTGCCTAGAAGGGCTCCATGACCAGTTCCGCCACCCACCGCTTCGCCTGGGACGGGATTTCTTTCGATGTCCCGCTCGACTGGGACCTCGCCGACCAGGAAACCCGCCTCGGAATCACCCGGATCCGGCTGGAAGATCCGGTGGCCGTCCGCCTGTCCGCCGAATGGACCATTCCCGCGGTCGCCGACCTCGGCCGGATCATGGCCCGCTTCCAGTCCTCGTCGAAGAAGTTGCGGCAGGCGTCCAAGGATTCCATCACCCTCGCCAAGCCGCCCGAGGGCTGGGCCGCCATTCTCTACCGCTTTGCCGACGGCCGCCGCCTCGGTCTCGCTTTTTACCTGTCGGCGAACAAGGATCTCTTCGCCTTTTTCCAACTCCATTTTGATCCCTGTTCCACAAACGAATCAGAAACGCTCCTGCGCCGCTTCCTGGCTTCGTTCCAGCGGCATACGGCAGGCCCCGTGCCCTGGGCCTGCTATGATGTGTCCTTCGCCGCACCGCCCGGCTTCCGGCTCTCCACCGCTGCTTTTCACCCCGGCCTGAAGCGGTTCAGCTTCGGCCGCTCCCTCCGCCAGTTTCACGTGTGGCATGTGTCGCTGGCCGATATGGTCTTGAAGAAAGAGCGCGGCGTGCTCGACTGGGCCGTCAAAACGCTGAACGCCAGCGAGCAGGTGCGCGGCCCCGTTTTTGTGGTTCGGGACGGCGGCCTCATCGCAACCCGCCCCCGCATCATGTCGCATTGGCATTTCCTGGAATTAATGCGCGTCTGCCTGCAATACAAAGCCGCCGTCCGTTACGACCGCGAGCTCAACCGCCTGGTCCTGACCTGCTTCCAGTATCGGTTTGACTCCGACCTCGCCTGGCTCAAAGGCACCGATCTTCCGGTGTAACCCGTTCCGCGATGACGGTCTACGGCTTGGATTCCAGGCGTTTCACTTCCACCCAGTGGGATTCCATCTCGTCCAGGCTCAGGTCGCGAAGCTCTTTTCCGCCCGCCCGCGCCCTGTTTTCAACGTCCTGGAACCGGCGGACAAACTTTGCGATGGCTTGATGAAGCACCTGCTCCGCCTGGAGTTTCCGGAACCGGGTCAGGTTGACGACGGCAAACAGGAGGTCGCCGATTTCCTCGCTGACCCGCGTCTCATCCCCCGACGCGATCGCGGCCTTCACTTCAGCCAGCTCTTCTTCCACCTTGTCCATCACGCCCTGGATATCCGGCCAATCGAAGCCGACCCGCGCCGCCCGGGACTGGATCTGCTGGGCGCGCTGCAAGGCCGGCATGCTGCGGGGCACGCCCTCCACCGCGGAGCGGGGTTTCTCGGCCCCCTTCTCCTTCGCCTTGATCGCGTCCCAGTTGCGGAGCACATCCTGGGTGTCCGCCACCTGCACGTCGCCGAACACATGGGGATGGCGGCGAACCAGCTTGGTTCGAATCGCCTCGGCCACATCCTTGAACTGGAACTCGCCCCTCTCCGCCCGGATCTGGGTTTGGAAAACGATCTGCAACAGCAGGTCGCCCAGCTCCTCCAGGTGATGGGCCGAATCGCCCGCGTCCACGGCGTCGATCACCTCGTAGCACTCCTCCACCAGGAAGCCTTTCAAGGTCTCCAGGGTCTGCTCCGCATCCCAGGGGCAGCCGTCCTTGCCGCGCAAACGCGCCATGACGCCCAGCAGCTCATCCATTTCACGCATGATTCAACCCCTGCTTATCGCAGCATCAGCTCGCGGAACACGCCCGTCATCTCCCCGATCAGGTCGGAGGCCATCAGCGTGTGCTGAGACCCCCGCAGCGCCACGCTGTCGCCCGCATGGCCGTGCACATAAACCGCCGCGCGGGCCGCATCGAAGGGCTCCAGCCCCTGCGCCAGCAGACTAACCAGCAGGCCCGCCAGCACGTCGCCCGTCCCGCCCGTGGCCATGCCGGGATTGCCGCTCATGTTCATGTGGACCGACCGGCCGGGTGCGCCCACCAGCGTCCCCGCGCCTTTCAAAATCACGGTCGCGTTCGACTTCTCAACCGCTTTGAGAAGAGTCGCCTCGCGCTCCTCCTGAACCACGGCGGCGGAGCAGCCCAGGAGGCGGCCCAGCTCGCCCGGATGAGGCGTCAGCACCACCGGCGCCTTCGCCTTGGCCAGCAGGCCCATCTGGCCGGCCAGCACGTTCAACGCGTCGGCATCCAGAACCACCGGAACGGTGCTCTCCGCCAGCACCCGGAGGACCAGTTCCCGGGTCGCCGGATGAGGCGTCATGCCCGGCCCCAGCAGAATCGCGGAAAACTCGTGTAGGCGGGGCTTGATCAACTCCCAGGCGTCCGCCGCCAGCGAGCCGGTTCCCGTCATGGGCGCGCCGCGGACAATGGCCTCCGGAATGAAGCCGGCAACGGTTTCACGGATGCCCTCGGGCACATAAACCGAAACGAGGCCGGCGCCCGAGCGCACCGCGCCACCCAGGGCAAGCCGGGGGGCGCCGGGGTAATCCGTCGAGCCGGCCAGGATCAGCGCGTGCCCGTAGGTGCCCTTGTGCGTCATCCGCATCCGGCGGGGCATGCAGGAGCGCAGGTCGGAGGCCGTAATCAGCTCGGTGCACGGCTCCAGGGGCTCTATCAGCTCCCAGGGAATGCCGATGTCGATCACTTCGAGGCTGCCGGCGTATTCGATGGCGCGGGGCATGAGCAGCCCCTTCTTGGGAAGGCCGATCGTCACCGTCTCATCCGCGCACACCACATCGCCGGGAGCGGCCCCCGTGTCGGCATTCATGCCGGAGGGCATGTCGATGGAAACCACGAAGCCGCGGCTCGCGTTTGAATTGATGTAGCGGATGGCCCCCGCCGTCGGGCCGCGGGCGGGCCCCGAGACGCCGGTGCCCAGCAGGCCGTCGAGGAGGATATCCCCGCCCGGAAGCTCGTTCAGGAGTCGATCCCAGTCCGCCCGCGCCGGCAGTTCGTTGCACTTCACCTTGGCCGCCTTGAGCAGGCCGTGCGCGCGCAGGGCGTCGCCGTCGAGATCGCGGACCGATCCCGCCAGCCACACTTCGACTTCATATTCCTCTTCGGCCAGGTAGCGGGCCGCGACAAAGGCGTCGCCCCCGTTGTTGCCGCGGCCGGCGAAGACCTGGATCAGCGGGTCGGCAAAGCCGGCGCGGTCGGCCAGGTTCTGCACGGCCCGCGCCACGCCGAAGCCGGCGCGGTCCATCAGCAGCTCGCTCCCGGTGCCGAAATCCGCGGAAAGCCGCCGTTCAATATCCCGCATCTGGGCGGCCGTTACCGTTTTCATGCTCTCACTCCTTGCCGCACGCGCCCGCCAGGATCGCCTGGGCGATCGCCTGCTGGTGCGTGTGGGAAATGCTGATCAAAACCGTGCGCACGCCGATGCTGTCGGCCAGCGCCCTGCCCTGGGCGCTCAGGGCCACCGACGGCGCGCCGCTCGCCGGGTCGCGAACGACCTCGATGTCGAGCCAGCTCAGGCGCGACCCGATGCCCGTGGCAAACGCCTTGGCCACCGCCTCCTTGACGGCAAACCGGGCGGCGTAATGCATCCACGGCTGCGCCGTGGCATCGCAATAGGACTGCTCCCCTTCAAGGAACACGCGGCGGATGAAGCGTCGGTCCCAGCGGGCCAGGGTTTCCTTGAACCGGTCCGTGTCGACCAAATCGATGCCGATGCCGATCACGCACATGGATCCACCCGGCGTCCGCCCGCATAGGGGCCCATGGCCCGCAGCATCTCCTCGGTGGCGCGGCGCAGGCCCGTGAAGACCGCGCGCGCCACGATGCTGTGGCCGATATTCAAGGTGTCGAGGTGGGGAATCTCCAGGATGCCGCCCAGGTTGGCCAGGTTGATGCCGTGGCCGGCGTTCACCTTCAGCCCCGCCTGGTGCGCCAGGCGGGCGCCTTGGCAGAGGCGCAGGAGCTCGCGCCCGGCGGCGTCGCCCGCGGCGTCGCAAAAGCGGCCGGTGTGCAGCTCGACCACCGGGGCGCCGATCTCGGCCGCCGCGAGCAGCTGCGCCTCGTCCGGATCCACAAACAGGCTGACCTCGATGCCGGCGGCCTTGAGCGCCGCCACCGTGCGGCGGAGGGACTCCTTCGCGCCCACGACATCCAGCCCCCCCTCGGTCGTCAGCTCGGCCCGCTTCTCGGGAACCAGGCAGACCTCGTCGGGGTTGACCTCCAGGGCGAGCTTTACGATCGGTTCGGCGTTCGCCATCTCGAGATTCAGGGGAACGCGGAGCCGCTCGCGGAGCCCGCGCACATCGGCCTCCTGGATGTGGCGCCGGTCCTCGCGCAGGTGCACGGTGATGCCGTGGCAGCCCGCGGCCTCGCATTCGCGGGCGGCGTCCAGCACGGAAGGATAATCCGTCCCGCGCGCCTGCCGCAAGGTGGCCACGTGGTCAATGTTGACCCCGAGTTTCAGCCGCTGATTGACCATTTTCCATCCTCCCGTTGATCCGCTTCAAGATGCGCGGAACCGCCCGAAAAGTCAATACGCCGTTCCGGCGGACCCGCCTCGGAAACCGGCC
>CAIKKV010000564.1 GCA_903828035.1 uncultured bacterium | reverse complement strand
TTGGAAACATACATCCGACAAAGAAACCGACTCCCGCCTCCACCGGCGTGGTTTGCTCATCCAGCTCATGGCCGTAAAGAGGATAGCACACCTCAGTGCGCAAAGTATCGCGCGCTCCCAGTCCGGCAGGCTTCAGCCCAAACGGTCGGCCTGCCTCCATCAGCCGCAGCCAGAGCGGCTCAATTTTGTCGATTTCGACGACCAATTCGAAGCCGTCCTCCCCCGTATACCCTGTGCGCGACACCCAGGCCACCGAACCGCCATGCTCGAATAGGGCAATCCGGTTTTTCTTGAGATCGATGACCGAGGCAACCTCGGCTGCGCCAATGGATTTGCCTTGTATGACAAGCTCCAGAATCCTCGCCGCGTTCGGCCCCTGCAATGCCACGGCGGCATATTTGTCGGACTGGTTTTCCACAACCAGGTCCGGGCCGGGATGAAGACGCTCCCGCTGCTGGCGCATCCATTGGCAGTCGGCTTCGATTCGAGAGGCATTGACAATCAGAAAATATTGGTTGTCAGCCAGTTTAAATACATAAAGGTCATCGACCGTGCCGCCGCGCTCGTTGCACATGAGTGTATATTGGCCGTCGCCGTCGCCCAGCTTGGAAGCGTCATTGACCAACAACTCATTCAGAAAAGCAAGCGCCCCCGATCCGGTGACGAAAATCTCGCCCATATGGGAAATGTCGAAGAGCCCTGCCGCCTGGCGAACGGCCAAATGCTCCTCGATTATTCCCGAGTATTGGACCGGCATGTCCCATCCCCCAAATTCGACCATTCTGCCCCCGCTTCGAACATGAAGCGCATGAAGGGGCGTTTTCTTTAAATTGATTTCGCTCATTGTCAGATTGTGATTAAAAATGGCATTGGCTTCGAGCTATCCGTGCAGAATCAGCTGAATGCTTTCGGGCAAATTACGGGCGACCTCGGTGACAACATTGCCCTTTAAAATGGAAACCATTCTGTGGCGGTGAGTCGAGCCCAGCATCAAATAATCAATGCCCAGTGTCGCCGCCAAATCCAGAATCGTGCCCGCCGGAGTGTCGCTGACCGCATAAAGGGGAATCACGGTCACTTGATGTTTTCGTCCCAAATCCAGCATCGAATACATGATTTCCGCCGCTTTGGCGTTGTTCTGCCACTTGGGCTGTTCCCGAATCGGCAGCGGGGCCGGAAGCGACACCGCCAGCTCGCGCACGTACAAAACGTACAGGGTCGCGCGGCGCAGGCGCGCCTCTTCGAACGCAAAACGCAATACCGGCGTCAATCCCCTCGCCGCCACCAAAATAGACTGCCCGCCGATGTTATCGGGAATTTGAAAACCGGAGGTCGAGGAAACGGCGGCGGCAATTTCTTTTGTCACCGTCAGCGTCTGCAAACCCGCCTTTTTGTGCGAATAGGCCCGCAATCCCATCCCGCCGCCCAGAATGCAGGCGGCGAAGAAAAGGGCGTCGGGCTTGGTTTTGGCAATGGTTAGCTCAACGGCGAAAAGGATGACAAAGCCGATCGCCATGGCCCCCCGTTCCATCCAATGCAGCTTCAAATTGCGGTTGATGGTGCAACTGCCCAGATTCACCGCAATGGCGCCAACGACGCCGATGGCATACAAATTGGCCAGCGATTCCATGTCGTTAAAAAGCACAACCACAACGATGGGAAGAGCCACGGAGAGGATCAGCGGCACCCTGGGCACGCCGTGCGGATTGAGCTTGGTGAAGTATTTGGGCATTTCACCGTCTCGAGCCAAAATATACAGAAGTCCGATCATCGCAACGATCGCCGTGTTGACTGCTCCCAAAAGCAGCAAGCCGACCACCAAGCCCACCACCTTCCCGAATATCCCCCCCACAACAGGCCCTGCCGCCAGGCCGCCATACTGCTCGGCTAAAAAGCGCAGCATGTCCTCGCACCGGGCCTTGGGTATGTCGGGTCCTCCGGGCAGCGACAACATGGCCCATCCCAACAAGGCCGTGCCAAACACCACCTCCAGGCCCACCGGCAGGAGAGTCTTCGCAGCGGTGCGGCTTATCTTCGGATGGTCCATGCTGCTGTTCGGATCCAATTTCAGCACCCCGGTAAAATTGGCCACCGTCTCCACGCCGCTCAGTGCCAAAATGACTCCCGCAAAGCAAATCCAGTTCTGTCCGAAGCTCATATCCGTCGGCTTCAGATGGTCCAATGAGAGGTGGGGAAGGCTCAGGAGAATGATGGATACCACCGCCACCACCATGGGGAGGGCCAGGGTGACTGCCAGACTGCCG
>CAIKKV010000563.1 GCA_903828035.1 uncultured bacterium | reverse complement strand
TCGCCGGTAATGGAGTGGAGGCATCCCCGCTCGTCGAAGATCGCCTTGCGCACATACATGTAGAGTTTTCGGTCGCCCTCATGGAAATAACCCATCCGGGTCTGCTGCCACAGTTCCAGCCCCTTTTTATCCGTGCCGATGTAAAAGCCGGTCTCGTCCGCCGCTTCGCTTCCTTCCGTTTCATCGCCGATGATCTGGGTGGACTCGGGGGAATGAGGAAACGTCAGGACGTCGCTCAGCGGCTCGAACTCTTCCGTCGCGGGATTCACGACGTAGAGGGTCTCCAGGTTCAGTGCAAGGCGGAACTGCCCTTCCTCCACCTCGATGATTCGCAGCGCCTCGTTCAATGGCACTTCATTCGGCTCCGGGTCCGCGCCGTCGTCGCACTGTGTCAGCGGTTCGCCGTCCACCCGCTCTGGATCAAGACCACTCAGCCGCAGCGGGCCTCCGGGCGAGGACGCCGGAAAATACACCACGGCCCAGACCTCGCCCGTGCCGGTTTCCTTGTACAGGACTCGCGCCGCCCCGGTCGCCACTGACGTCAGATAGCCGGGCTCCGAGGGTGTAACCTCGGCGTACTCGTGCGCCTCGTCCGTCACGTTCAGGCGCACGGGCGTGACGCCGAACACCATCGCCCGCCCGGTCCCGCCCGCCGCAATCGGCTCCTGGAGGACGGCCATTGGACCGGGTTCCTCGGCGGGCGTCGTCACGTCGAACGTGGTCCGTGAGCGGAACTCCTGCTCGTTGTCGGACGGGCCGATGATGACGCTCCCCAGTTCGACGACCGCGAACTGGTCGAGCGCGGACCCGGACTGGTTTCGCACGAGGACCACACCCGTCCGGCTGTCCCGCTGCTTGTACTGACCCTCAATACCGAGGGTTCGGCGACGGTAGTCGGCCGCCGCGTCAATGAAGGCGTTGTAGGCCTGCGCAGGCATGCGGAGCGCCTGTCCACGCTGCACCTTTTTAAGATCGTCGCCAGCCATGGTGCTCCTCAGATGTTCAGATCGCCAAAGTTCCCGTCCGGGTAGACCTTCTCGATGTAGACGGCCACGGGCTTCTTTACGATCTGGCTGTGGGCGGTGTCCACCTCCGGCGCATACTGCACCCAGAGGTATTCCCAGCCATTCTTGGAGATGCCGCTGATCTCGCCCACGGAGATCCCGGTGCGGTTCTGCTGGGCCGCGAACTTGTAAGTGATCTCCCAGTCGTCGTCGGCGTCATCGCCACGCCGAGACCCGGATGCGCCCATGAACAGGACTTCACCCGCCGAGAATCCGCGAAAACTGCTCGAGTTCACGGTCCCGGTCACGCGGAACAGTGCGAGACGGTAGCTCGTTGATACCGAGGCCGCCGACTTGTAGTGCGTTTCCGAGAAGTTGTAGACGGGGATGGCGATGTCCACGCCCTCGATGTTCTCGCCATCGAACCCGATGGCACCGCCCAGCTTGTCAGTAGCCGCCGGACCGTGTCGGCTGACGGTCTGGAGGCTCTGGGTGATGTGTTGCGTGCCGCCCCCGGTGTCAAAGGAGAAGACCGGCT
>CAIKKV010000562.1 GCA_903828035.1 uncultured bacterium | reverse complement strand
GGCCGCAAGGCCGTTGCCGAAACGCCACACCCCGCTGGTAACCCGCCACCCAACTCCGCTTCGGCCGCCAAGCATCCTTGACAGCCCCGCCGCTCTTCTGCCACAGTCCTACCCCATGATCCTCCTCGCCCTTGAAGCCTCCGCCGGCGTTGAAAGCGCCGCGCTCTGGAACAGCGGCCGCCTCCTGGCCTCCAAAGCCTGGGCCGGCGACCGCGCCCACGCGCGCCCCCTGTTCGACGCCCTGCGCGCCATGCTCAAGGAGTCCGGCCTTCCCGCGGAACAGATCGGAACCTACGTCGCCGGCCTCGGCCCCGGCTCCTTCGCCGGCCTGCGCATGGCCATCTCCTGCGTCCAGGGCATGGCCCTTCCCGGCAGCCAGCCCCTCTACGGCCTGTCCAGCGCCGAGGCCTCCGCCGCCGAGGCGGCCCGCGAAACCGGCCGCTCCACCATTCTCGTCTGCGGCGACGGCCGCCGGCAGCGGCTCTGGTCGGGCCTGTTCGAGAAACAGGACGGCCTCCTCACGCTCGTCCGGGACTGGCAGCTCGACCCGCTGACCGACCTGCCCGCCCTGATCCCCGCCGGCGGGGCCGTCTGCACCGCCCACTGGGATATCCTGGCCGGGCCTCTCGCCTCCGCCGCCTCCGGAACCGGCGCCGTGCTGCTGGAGCGGGCGGTCGTTCCCTCCGCCGTCACCCTGGGCGAGCTCGCCATGGAGCGAATCCGGCGCGGCGTGGCCTCCCTTCCCCTTTCCCCCCTCTACCTGCACCCGCCTGTTTTCGTTCCACCCTCTTTCATCGAAGAAATCCCCTCCCAGGAGATCCCATGACCCCGCGCGTCTTTGTCGGCTTCGGTTTCGGCGCCATCCAGTCCGGCCTTTTCCTCGACGAGGCGTTCCGCTCGGGCCGCTTCACCCGCCTCGTGGTGGCGGAGGTGGTCGATGAGGTTGTGCGCGCCGTGCGGGCCGACCAGGGCGCCTACACGGTCAACGTGGCCACCCGGGCGGGCATTGAGCGGCACGTCGTCAAGGGCGTGGAGATCTTCAACCCCAACCAGCCGGCCGACCGCGCCGCCCTCATCGAGGCGATCGCCCAGGCCTCCGAGCTGGCCACCGCCCTGCCGAGCGTGAAGTTTTTCGAGTCGGGCGGCGACACCTCCGTGGCCGGCGTGCTGGCCGACGGCCTCCGCCGCAAGCTGGCCGACCCCGCCCTGCCCGCGGCGGTTGTCTACACGGCCGAAAACGACAATCATGCCGCCGAAATCCTGCATGAGTGCCTGGCCCGCAAGCTGGGCCCCGACATGGCCCGCGCCGACGCCCGCTGCCAGCTGCTCAACACGGTGATCGGCAAGATGAGCGGCGTGGTGACCGATCCCGCCCAGATCAAGGAGCAGGGGCTGGCGCCGGCCACCTCGGCCTCCACCCGCGCCTTTCTCGTGGAAGAGTTCAACCGCATTCTCATCACCCGCATCACGCTGCCGGGCTTCCAGCGGGGCATCTCGGTTTTCGAGGAAAAGGGCGATCTTTTCCCCTTCGAAGAGGCCAAGCTGTATGGTCACAACGCCACCCACGCGCTGATCGGCTATCTGGGCTGGCTGCGCGGGCTTCCCACCATGGCCGAGGCGGGCTCCGACAAAAAGATTCTCGCCATCGCGCGTCATGCTTTTATGGAAGAATCGGGCCGGGCGCTGCAGGCCAAATACAAGGGGCTCGATCCGCTCTTCACGCCCGCGGGCTGGAAGGCCTACGTGGAGGAGCTGCTGGTCCGCATGGCCAACCCGCATCTGCGGGATGGCGTGGAGCGCATCATCCGGGATCCCCGGCGCAAATTGAGCTGGAGCGACCGCCTGATCGGCACCATGCGTCTGGCGCGCGCGTATGGAATCGAAGCGACAGGCTACGCCCTGGGGGCGGCGGCGGCGGTGCGGCTGTTGAATCAGGAGGATCCCCTGCCCTTCCCGGCCCTGCTGGACTCGGTGTGGGCGGAAGCCAGGCCCAACCCCGCGGAAGCCCGCGCCATGCTGGCCCTGATTGAAGAGGCCGAAGAAAAGCTGGATGCCTAGGGGCTGCTATTGAT
>CAIKKV010000561.1 GCA_903828035.1 uncultured bacterium | reverse complement strand
CCTGGATCGGGATCGAGATCTCCTTGACCAGGGCGCTGACGAGCTTTTCGGCGGCGATGGGGGAGAGGATGCCGGCCATGTCCTTGATGCAGAGCGAATCGATGCCCAGCGCGACCTGCTCCTTGGCGGCCTTCACGAAGGCCGCCACGGTGTGGACGGGGCTGATCGTGTAGCAGAGGGTGCCCTGGGCGTGGCCGCCGAACTTCTTGACCATGCCGACGGCATGCTCGAGGTTGCGCGTGTCGTTCAGCGCGTCAAAGATGCGGAAGATGTCGATGCCGTTCTGGACGGCGAGGCAGATGAAGCGCTCGAGCACGTCGTCGGAGTAGTTGCGGTAGCCGAGGATGTTCTGGCCGCGCAGGAGCATCTGGAGCGGGGTTTTCTTGGCGCGGGCCTTGATCTGGCGCAGGCGCTCCCACGGATTTTCGCGCAGGAAGCGCAGGCACACGTCGAACGTGGCGCCGCCCCAGACTTCGAGGGAGTAGTAGCCGGTGTTGTCGATCGTGTCGATGATGTCGAGGATGTCGCGGGTCCGCATGCGCGTGGCCCAGAGCGACTGGTGGGCGTCGCGCAGGGTGGTGTCGGTGATGCGGAGGGGGATGCGGGCGGCGGAAGCTTTTGATTTCATAGGTTAGAACCGTCCTATTTTGGAAAATTTATCGTAGCGCCGGTCCAGCAGTTTCTTGGTGCTGAACCCCTTCAACTCGGTGAGGTGTTTAAGGAGAACTTTGCGGACCGCCTTCATGGTGCCCGCCATGTTGCGGTGGGCGCCGCCCGGCGGCTCGGGCACGATTTCATCGATGACCTTGAGCTTGAGCAGGGCGGTGGCCGTGATCTTGAGGGTCTCGGCGGCCTCGGGCGCCTTGGCCCCGTCGCGCCAGAGGATGGAGGCGCAGCCCTCGGGCGAGATCACGGAGTAGACGGAGTGGGAGAGCATGAGGATGCGGTCGCCGACCCCGATGCCGAGCGCGCCGCCGCTGCCGCCTTCGCCGGTGACGACGACGACGATGGGGGTGGCGAGGCTGCTCATGTCGCGCAAGTTTCGCGCGATGGCTTCGGCCTGGCCGCGCTCTTCGGCATCGAGGCCGGGGAAAGCGCCGGAGGTGTCGATGAAGGAGATCACGGGCAGGTGGAACTTCTCGGCCAGCCGCATGAGGCGGAGGGCCTTGCGGTAGCCTTCGGGGCGGGCCATGCCGAAGTTGACGCGGATGTTCTCCTCGACCGTCTTGCCCTTCTGGTGGCCGATGATCATGACGCGGTGCTTGTCGAGCGTGGCGAACCCGCCGATGATGGCCTGGTCGTCGCCGAAGGCGCGGTCGCCGTGGAGCTCGAGGAAGTCCCCGAACAGGTTGGCGATGTAGTCGCGCAGGGAGGGGCGCTCCGGGTGGCGGGCCACCTGGACCGTCTGCCACGCCGTCAGGTTGGCGTAGATCGGCTTCAGCTTGGCCTCGAGCTCGAGGGTCAGCTTGTCGATCTCGGCCTGCACCCCGGGCTTGGTTTCCTTCAGCGCGGCGAGTTCGCCGAGGCGCGTTTCAATCGTTTCAAGCGGTTTTTCGAAGTCAAAACTCATTGCCGTGAGCCCTTAATCCACCTTGGTGTTCATGCTGAATTCGATGAGTTTGCGCAGCGTCTCCCGGAGGTCCTTGCGGGGCACGACCAGGTCGATGAATCCGTGATCCCGGACGTACTCGGCCGTCTGGAACTCATCGGGGAGCTTCTGCTTGATCGTCTGCTCGATGACGCGCCGGCCGGCGAAGCCCACGAGGGCTCCGGGCTCGGCGATGTTGAGGTCTCCCAGCATCGCGTAGCTGGCCGAAACGCCGCCCGTGGTGGGGTTGGTGAGCAGCGAGAAGTACGGGACGCCGGCCTCGTGAAGGCGGGACAGGGCGGCGCTGGTCTTGGCCATCTGCATCAGGGAGATGATCCCCTCGTGCATCCGGGCGCCGCCGGAGGCGGAGGCGATGATCAGGGGCAGCCGGTGCTTGCAGGCATATTCGGCGGCCCTGAAGATCTTCTCGCCCGTGCCGCTTCCGAGGCTTCCGCCCAGGAAGTTGAAGTCCATGACGGCCAGCACGGTGCGATGGCCGCCGATCTTGCCGCGCCCGGTCAGGACCGCCTCTTTCATGCCGGTCTTCTCGCAGGCCTGCTTGGCCTTTTCGGCGTAGGTGCCCTTGTCGTCGGTGAACTTGAGCGGATCCGAGAAGGAGATCTTCCGGTCGAGCTCATCGAATGACTTGGGATCGACCAGCAGGTCAACGCGCTCCCGCGCGGTCAGCTTGTCGTGAAAACCGCAGACGGTGCAGACCTTCCACGATTTAAGCCACTCTTCCTTGAAAAGCATGGCCTTGCAGGAGGCGCATTGGATCCAAAGATCTTCTTTGGCCGGCGCTTCCTGCTTTTTTTCCTTTTTACCCCAGCTAAACCAACCCATAATGGGTCTTCCTTCTTGTTGATGGGTTTCAGAATCGCCGGAGTGCGTCCGGCAGCAGCCCATCCCAGGTTTGACAATGGATGGCATTGTGATAAACCGTGATCGGGCATTCAAGCCAAAAACTGAAAAGAACGAAATTAGTTTGTCAGTATGACGAATTGTGTTAAGTTGTCAATCACTCAAACGCGGGTAGAATATGCGCATTACCGGGGGATTTCTGGGGAATCGGCAGATCGAGGTTCCCGGTAGCGGAGTCCGGCCCACGCAGGACCGGGTGAGGCAGGCCCTGTTCTCGTCGCTGGCCGGGCGTGTTCCGGAATGCCGCTTTCTGGATCTGTGCGCGGGATCGGGGAGTGTGGGCATCGAAGCCTGGAGCCGGGGCGCCTCGGCCGTCTGGTGGGTGGAAAGCCACCCTCGCACGTACGCGATCCTTAAGAAGAACGTCGAGACGCTCTGCGGGCCTGCCGCCGCCTCGGGCGGTGCGCTGCGCCTCTTCAAGGAGGAGGCCATCCGGTTTCTCCGGCAGGAAGCGCCGGGGGACGGGTTCGATGTGATCTTTGCCGATCCGCCTTACGGGGCTCCGGCACGGGCGGGGGCCTGGGTGACCGAGGCGCTGGCGGCGGCGGCCCAAAACGGATTCTTGAAGGAAGGCGCGCTATTTGTTATGGAACAGTCGGTCCGGGAGCCGGTCTTGTCGGCCCCGGGGTGGCGGATGCCCGATGTTCGGACGTATGGCGAGACCGCGCTGGTTGTTTATGGACGGGAAGGACTGGTATGAGGAAGGCTGCAATATATCCGGGCACGTTTGATCCCCTGACCCTGGGGCATCTCGATGTGATCGAGCGGGTCGCCGCCATTTTTGAGCATGTGATCCTGGCCATTGTGACGCTGCCGGCCCGGAAGTCCCCCATGTTCACCCTGGAAGAGCGGGTGGCCATGGGCCGGGAATCGGTGGCGCATCTGCCCAATGTCAAGGTGGAGCCGTTCAGCGGTTTGCTGGTCGACTATGCCCGCCGCAAGGATATTCATGTCCTGGTCCGCGGCATCCGGGCCTACTCCGACTTCGAGTACGAGTTCCAGATGGCCTTGATGAACCGCAAGCTGGCGGCGGATGTGGAAACACTCTTCCTGATGCCCAAGGAGGCCTTCAGCTATATCAGCTCCAGCGTCGTTCGTGAAATCTCCGAACAGGGCGGGGATGTCTCCGAGCTGGTTCCGGCGCCTGTCCTGACTGCCATCCAGCGGCATCTCGGGAAGGGCGGGGCAGGCCCGGCATGATCATCGATTTATCCAGCCTGAAGCCCGGCGGCGAATTGATCGAAGGGGAGGATCCTTCGTCCATCCTCGAACTGGAGCCCGGATCGGTAGCCGAAGTCCTGACTCCTATTAAGTATAGCCTTTTTGTCGAGATCTTGCCCGGCGAGCTGGTGGTGCGCGGCAGCCTGTCCTTCCGGGCGGCTTTCGGCTGCGGCCGCTGTTCCAAGCGGTTCGAGACGCCGATCCGGGTGGCGGATTTCCTGAGGGTTCGCGAATATCGTGAGCTGACCGAGGCAATGGACTTGACGCCGGATATGCGAGAGGATATTATTCTCGCTTTACCTAATTATCCGGTGTGTTCGCCCGGGTGCCGGGGGCTGTGCCCCCAGTGCGGGGCGGATTGGAACGAGAAGACTTGTTCGTGCAGGCCGCCGGGAGAGAATCAGACCTGGGATGCGCTTGATCAATTAAAGAAAAGAATGGAGTGAGTCATGGCTGTTCCAAAGAGGAGAACTTCTAAGAGCCGAATCCGGAGCCGCAAGGCCTCCGCCGCCCACAAGAGGCCGCTGGTCGCAAGCCAGCCGTGCCCCAAGTGCGGCAAGGCTCAGCTGCCCCACCGGATCTGTCCGAGCTGCGGCTTCTATAAAGGCCGCCAGGTTAAGATCGTTGAGGCTGATTAATTCCCATGCGTATTGCCGTGGATGCAATGGGGGGCGACTACGCCCCCGCGGAAATCGTGGCCGGCGCCGTCAAGGCTGCCCGGGATAATCCGGCTGTCACACGCCTGATTCTCGTGGGCAACCAGGACGCGATCCGCAAGGAACTCGCGGGCCTGAAGAACGTGCCGGCCTCGGTCGAGGTCTTTCATGCCTCCGAGGTCATCGGCATGGAGGAGGCCCCCGCCCAGGCCGTCATGAAGAAGCGGGATTCCTCCATCAGCCGCATGGTTGATCTCGTCAAATCGGGCGAGGCCGACGCCTGCGTATCCGCCGGGAACACCGGGGCGGTGATGGGCGCGGCCCACCTGAAGCTCCGGACCCTGGAAGGGGTGCTTCGCCCCGCGATCGCCGCGATTCTGCCGACCAGTGATCGGCCGCTGATCCTGATCGACGCCGGGGCGAACACCGATACGGATCCGTTTCTTCTCCGCTAGTTCGCGGTCATGGGCAGCGTCTATTCCCGGGAGATCCTGGGGCAGGCGAACCCCGTCGTCGGACTGCTCAGCAACGGGGGAGAGGACTCCAAGGGCAACAAGCTGGCCAAGGAGACCTTCCCGCTGCTTGCCGCCTCGCACCTCAACTTCCGCGGAAACGTGGAGGGGCATGATGTGTTCGAAGGCAAGATCGATGTGGTTGTTTGCGACGGGTTCGTGGGGAACGTGCTGCTGAAGACGGCCGAAAGCGTGGCAACCGCGATCGGGCACTGGCTGAAGGCGGAGCTCACGAAGAACCCCATCCGCATCCTGGCCGCGCTGCTGCTGCGGCGGGCGCTCCGGTCCATGAAGGATCGGATGGATCCCGAGACCTACGGCGGCGCGCCGCTGCTGGGCATCAACGGCGTCTGCATCATCACGCATGGGGCCTCCCATGCCAAGGCCATCTACCAGGCGATCCGCGTGGCCGGCGAGTGGATCGGGCATGACCTGAACAAGGGTATCGTCGAGGAAATCAGGAAGCTTAACAACAACGATGAATCCTCTTCCAAATAGCGCACCGGCTTCCGCCGGATCCGGCCTTCGAGCCGCCGTTACGGGCATAGGCTCCTACCTGCCCGAACAGGTGATGACGAACGCCGATTTCGCCAAGATCGTCGACACCACGGACGAGTGGATCATGACGCGCACCGGCATCCGCGAGCGCCGCAAGGCCCGTCCGGATGAGGCCTCCTCGGATCTGGGCGCCGCCGCCGCGCGGCGCGCCCTGGAGAAGTCCGGCGTGAATCCGGCGGACGTCGACATGATCGTGGTGGCCACCCTTTCGCCGGACCACGCCTTTCCGAATACCGCCTGTCTCGTGCAATCCCTGATTGGCGCCAAGAACGCGTTTTGCTTCGATCTCGAGGCCGCCTGCTCCGGCTTCATCTACGGGCTGGAGATGGCCCGCCGGTGCATCGAGGCCGGAGGCATCCGGACGGCGCTGGTGATCGGGGCGGAAAAGATGTCGTCCCTGACCGATTACACCGACCGCCAGACGTGCGTGCTCTTCGGCGATGGCGCGGGCGCCGTCGTCCTCCAAGGCGTGAAGGATGGCCGCGGCATCCTGGGCACGGTCATGGGCAGCGACGGCGCGCTGGGCGGGCTTCTGATTCAAGCCGCCGGCGGCAGCCGCCTGCCCGCCACCGAGGAGACGGTCCGCCTGAAACAGCACTGCATCCGGATGAACGGCCGCGAGGTCTTCAAGCATGCGGTGATGAACATGACCCAGGCGGCCCGGAAGGCGCTCGAGACCAGCGGATGCACCCTGGACGATATCGCGTGCGTGGTCCCGCACCAGGCCAACCTGCGCATCATCGAGGCCATCGCGGACCGCCTCGGAATCGGCCTGGACCGCTTCTTCTTGAATGTGGAGCGAACGGGCAACATGTCGAGCGCCTCGATTCCGGTGGCCCTTGACGAAGCGTGGGCCTGCGGGCGCGTGAAGCCGGGCGACAAGGTGCTGACCGTGGCCTTTGGCAGCGGGTTCACCTGGGGCGCCACGGTCATCCAGTTTTAAGTGTACGGAGCAGGGGGATTATCGAGCATGACAACCGCATGGGTATTTGCAGGACAAGGCGCTCAGTCTGTCGGAATGGGCCGCGATCTGGCCGCCGCCTGGCCGGAGTGCAAGGCGCTTTTCGACAAGGCCAACGAGGTTCTGGGCTATGACCTGGCCGGGCTCTGCTTCAACGGCCCCATGGCCGAGCTGACCAAGACCAACCACTGCCAGCCCGCCATTTTCCTTGTCAGCGCCGCCTGCCTGGAAGCCTGGAAGAAGACCGGCGCCCCCGCGCCGGCCGCCGTGGCCGGGCTCAGCCTGGGCGAGTGGACGGCCCTGTATGCCGCCGGCTGTCTTTCCTTCGAGGACACCCTGCGCGTGCTGGCGGCCCGCGGGCGCCTCATGCAGGAGGCGTGCGACGCCACCCAGGGCGCCATGCTGAGCCTGATCGGCATGACGGACGAAGCCGTCCTCAAGATCGCCGGGCAGGCCAAGGTGTCCGTGGCCAATCTCAACTCGCCCGGCCAGATTGTGCTGTCCGGCCCGGTCGAGGCCATCGCCGAGGCCGAGAAGCTGGCCAAGGAGGCGGGAGCGAAAAGAGCGCTGCGCCTGCCGGTGGCCGGCGCCTATCATTCGCCGCTCATGCAGAGCGCCGCCGACGGCCTCCGCGCCGTGTTGCAGGCGGTCGAGTTCAAGGCGCCCGCCATGCCCGTGATTTCCAATGTGACCGGAAAGCCGCACGGCGGGCCAGATGAAATCCGCGAGCGGATGGTCCTCCAGGTGACCTCCCCGGTCCAGTGGATTGAAACCGTGAAGGGCCTCAAGGCTTCCGGGGTCACGCGCTATGTGGAGTTCGGACCCGGCGCCGTATTGACCGGCCTGGTCAAGCGCATGGACGAGTCGGCCGCGCTGTGCAACGTGAGCGACGTGGCCACCCTGGTCAAGTCCGTGGCCGCCGCGGCCAGGGCCGATGTTCCGGCGCCCGCGGCTGCCCCGGCGGCCAAGCCGGCGGGCCGCCTGGCCGGCCGCACGGCGCTGGTCACCGGCGCCTCCCGCGGCATTGGCAAAGCCATTGCCGTGCGCCTGGCCGCCGAAGGCGCCGACGTGGCGCTGGTCGGACGCCAGAAAGAGACGCTTGAGGAGACGGCGGCGGCGGTTCGCGCGCTGGGCCGCAAGGCCGTGGTGTGCGTGAGCGACGTGAGCCGTTCCGAGGACGCCAAGAAGGCGGTTGAGGCCGTCGTGGCGGAGCTGGGACGCCTGGACATCCTGGTCAACAACGCCGGAATCACCAAGGACGGGCTGCTGGCCCGCATGTCCGACGAGGACTGGTCGGCCGTCCTCGACACCAATTTAAAGGGCGCCTTTGCGTTCATGAAGGCCGTCGCGCGGCCCATGATGAAGCAGGAGAGCGGCGCCATCATCAACGTGTCCTCGGTCATCGGCATCCTGGGCAACGCCGGCCAGTGCAATTACGCGGCGGCCAAGGCCGGGCTGATCGCCCTGACCAAGTCCGCCGCCCGCGAGCTGGCGCCCCGCCACATCCGCGTGAACGCGGTGGCGCCCGGATTTGTGGAGACGAAAATGACGGAGGGGCTTTCCGGGGAGCTGAAGACCAGGATGCTGGAATCGATTCCCCTGAAGCGGTTTGGATCGCCGGAGGACATCGCCGGAGTGGTGGCGTTCCTGGCGGGCGAGGATGCCGCCTATATGACGGGTCAGACCGTGACCGTCTGTGGCGGCATGGTGATGCAGTAGAAACGGTCGAAAGAAAAAAAGAGGAGTACTATCATGGCGCTTGAAGATAAAGTCAGGGACATCATTGTCGATAAGCTGAGCGTGACGCCGGACCAGGTCAAGCCCGAGGCCTCGATCGTCGAGGATCTCAAGGCCGATTCGCTCGACCTCGTGGAGCTCGTCATGGAGCTCGAGGACGCCTTTGGCGCCGAGATCACCGAACAGGATCAGGAAAAGCTCAAGACCGTGGGCGATGTGCTGTCGTTCCTGAAGTCCAAGGGCATCGAAGGTTAATGAGCGGCCGGCACCCACCGGGCAGTCGATGAGCCGGCGCACAGGAGTCTACATGGAATCAACGAGAAGAATTGTGGTCACCGGTCTCGGCGTGGTCTCGCCGTTGGGTTGCGACGTCGCCAAGTTCTGGGAGCGGATCAAGGCGGGGCAGTCCGGCATCCGGGCGGTCACGAAGTTCGATACGACCGGATTTGATACGACGATCGCCGGCGAAGTCACGGAGTTCGACGTCGATTCCTTCATCGAGAAGAAGGAACAGCGTCGGATGGACCAGTTCACCCATTACGCGATCGGAGCCTCGAAGCTGGCCCACAAGGACAGCGGCCTCGACATGGGGCTTGAGGATCCGACGCGGGGTGCGGTCGTGATCGGCTCGGGCGTGGGCGGGCTGCAGACGCTGCAGGCCCAGCACGAAATCTTCCTGCAGAAGGGGCCGGGGCGCTTGTCCCCGTTCATGATTCCGCAGATGATTTCGAACATGGCCTCGGGCATGGTCGGGATTGCCCTGAACATGAAGGGCCCGAACTGGGGCGTGGTGTCGGCCTGTGCTTCGGCCGCGCACTGCATCGGCGATGCGATGCGGATCATCCGCGACGACGAGGCCGACTTCGCCGTGGCCGGGGGATCCGAGGCGGCCGTCTGCCAGCTGGGCATGGCGGGGTTCTCGGTCATGAAGGCCATGAGCACCCGGAACTCGGACCCGACCAAGGCGAGCCGTCCGTTCGATCTGAACCGCGACGGCTTCGTGATGGGCGAGGGCTCGGGCATCCTGTTTCTCGAGGAGCTGGAGCACGCCAAGAAGCGGGGCGCCCGCATTTACTGCGAGCTGCTTTCCCTGGGTGCGACGTGCGATGCCCACCATATGACCGCTCCGGCGGACGATGGCGAAGGCGCCGCCCGCGCCATGGCGCTGGCCCTGAAGCGGGCCAGGCTGCGGCCGGAAGACGTGGACTACATCAACGCCCACGGCACCAGCACGCCGATGAACGACCGGTGTGAGACCGCGGCGATCAAGACGGTGTTCGGCGATCACGCCCGCAAGCTGATGGTCAGTTCGACAAAGTCGATGACCGGTCACTTGCTCGGCGCCGCCGCCGCCATCGAGAGCGTGGTCTGCGCCCTCGCGTTGAGGGACGGCGTCGTGCCGCCCACCATCAACTACGAGACGCCGGATCCGCTCTGCGATCTGGACTATGTGCCCAACCAGGCGCGGCAGAAGCCCATCCGGGTGCTGCTGAACAACGCCCTGGGCTTTGGCGGGCACAACGCATCGCTGGCCTTCCGCAAGTTCGAGTAGGTTCATTCCAGGCGTCTTTCCGCGCGCGGAGAGGAGACTCTTCGCGCGCTTTTTTTTGGCCGGGAACCGCCCCGGGGCTGAAATGAATTGAAATCGGCCGCGGGATGGCTGATGAT
>CAIKKV010000560.1 GCA_903828035.1 uncultured bacterium | reverse complement strand
GCCCGCATCGCCGCGGCGCATCCCTGGTTCGGCCGCTTCACGCCGAAGGTCCCCAACACCATGTCCCTGCTGCGCTTTCCGCTGGGCCTGTGGATCCTCCTCGTCGTGGCCCTTCCGCCCCTGCAGTCGAAGGCCGGCGCCTGGACCATGCATGTGGCCTTCCTGCTGGTCTGCCTCTTCGACGGGCTCGACGGCTATTTCGCCCGCAAATGGCGCGTGGTTTCGGTGGACGGCCAGTCCCTGGACCCGGCCTCCGACAAGTTCGTCACGCTCTGCCTGGCCGGCGCCGCCTTCTGGCTGGGCGAGCTGGCCTCCTGGGCCCTGATCCTGCTGGTCGCGCGCGAGGCCGTCAGCATGATCCAGCGCGCGCGCCTCCGCCGGCGCGGCAAGGACGTCAGCGCCCGCTGGCTGGGGAAGCTCAAGACGCCGATCCAGTTCACCGTCCTCTACCTCCTGATCCTCCGCATCCCGGAGATCCCCGTGACGCTGGGGTTCGAGCACCTCCTGCGCGCCATGCCCGCCGGCCTTTTCCAGTGGGGCGTGCTCCTGATGTGCTTTTTCACCGTCATCTCCGTGTTTCCCTTCTTTGAATCCTTCTCCTATGTGAACAGCTACGCCCCGGCCGATCCGGACCGCCCCCGGCGGCCGAAGCTGCTGGTGCTGATCCCCAACCTGTTCACCGTGGGCAACTACCTGTGCGGCGTCACCGCCGTCTACTTCGCCATGCCCGGCCACGTCCGCCACGACGCCGCCTTCGTGAGCCTCTTCTGGCTCCTCGCCGCCGGCATCTGCGACGCCATCGACGGCCCGCTGGCCCGCCGGTTCAAGACCCTGTCCGAGTTCGGCGCCTGCCTCGACTCCTCCATGGACCTCTCCACCTTCGGCCTCGCCGCGTCCTGCGTGATCTACTTCCAGCTCACCGGCCTGCTGGCCCTGAATGGAATGGCCGCCCATCCCCTGGTCACCCAGCTCGCCTCGGGAGCCGTGGCCGTGTGCTTCTTCACCTCCGTGCACACCCGCCTGGCGCGCTTCACGGCGCTGGAAAAACTCCGGTGCAACCCGCTGGCCAAAGCCGACTTCACCGGCATGCCCTCCCCCGCCGGCGCCGTGGGCGCGCTGATCCTGTTCACCTTCCTGCACAATCCCTGGATCATCGCGGTGCTGACCCTGGCGCTGGCCGGCCTCATGTGCAGCCGGTACAACTTCCCCAACCTGGTTACCCTTTGCAAACTCCCCTTCTACCGGTTCATCTTCATCCCCGCCGTGCTGCTGGCCTTTGCCGGCCTCTATCTGCTGATGTTTTTCTACCCCTTCTTTTCACACGGCCATTTCAACCTGTCCTTTGGCATCATCGCCTGGATGCTCTTCCCCAGCCTCATTCTCTATGTCCTGCACGGGCTATCCCGCGGCACGGTGAGCGTGAACTGGAACGATGTGTTCAGGCAGGCGCGCGAAGAGGAGAAGCAGCCATGAAGTTGACCCCCTACGGTCGCCGTGAACTCGGCGTGGCAGGCGTCTCCGCGGCCGCCATCTCGCTGGCCGGAGCGCTCAACCAGGCGGTCTGGCCCCTGGCGGGCAGCTGCCTGGCCCTCCTTGGCGTGGCCGCCTTCTTCCGCGATCCCGACCGCGCCATCCCCACGGAGCCCGGCGCCTTCCTGGCGCCCGCCGACGGGCTCGTGGACGACATCACCCGCCTGGCGGAGGGCGACGCCTGCGAGCTGATGGGCGGCGGTCCCGTGACCCGCATCGGCATCTTCCTCTCGGTCTTCAATGTGCATGTCAACCGGGCGCCCTGCGGAATGACCGTGCTGCGCGACGCCCACCGGCCGGGCCGCTTCCTGGACGCGCGCGACGGCCGCTGCTCGCGGCTCAACGAGGCGCACAGCATCGCGGGAACGGCCGGCGCCGCCTGGGGCGGCGGCCCCGTCATGGTGCGCCAGATCAGCGGGCTCGTCGCCCGCCGCATCGTCTGCACCGCGAAGCCCGGCGCCCCTCTGGAGGCCGGCGACCGTTACGGCATGATCAAGTTCGGCTCCCGCACCGAGCTCTACCTGCCCGATTCCCCCGCCATCGCCATCGCCGCCAAACCCGGCCTTCGCGCCACCGGCGGCGTCACCATCCTGGCGCGTTTCCAGAAGCCCGCCTAAAACAGGTCCTATTAGGCCTATAGGTCCTATTTTTATTGCCATGTCTCCTTTTTTATGAAGAAATAGCCTCCGGCGTGCGTTTCTACCTTTGAACAGGGGAAACAACCGGCTCTGAAGGGACCCGATGGTGACTTCGGAACAAACTGCCGCCCGACAGCAAACTGCCGAGGCGGAAATGGAGGCAATCGTGGCTGCCCACGAACAGGCGCTGATCCGCTATGCCGGCGGCATGCTCCGCAATCCACACGCCGCCCAGGACGCCGTCCAGCACGCGTTCATCAAGCTCTGCGAACAGGGCTTTCCCATCCGGCTGGACCCGCCGGCCCTCAAGGCCTGGCTCTTCCGCACCGTCCACAACGCCGCGGTCGACCTGCTCCGCCGCGAAAAACGGCTGAACGCCCTTCACGAAAAGGCCGCCGCCGACCCTTCCTCCGATCCCCCGGACTCCGCCGATGGGCCCGACCGCCGCCAGCGGGTGCTCGATTGCCTCACCCAGCTGCCGCCGGGCGAGCAGCAGATCCTCCTGCTTCGTCTCCAGCAGGGACTGCCCTACAAAGTCATCAGCCAGGCCACCGGCCTTCCCTCCGGCACCGTCGGCCGCATCCTTCATGATGCCGTCAAAAAACTGGGCGGCCTTATTAAAAAGGCAGGTGTTTCATGAAAAAGACCTGCAAGGATATCCAGGCGCTCCTGACCCTCCACCTCGCCGGGGACCTTTTGCCCGTCGTCGAAGCCCGGATCCAAAAGCACCTCGAAGCCTGCGCCGAATGCCAGGCCGCCCTGGCGGAACTGCAGCCGGCCTTCGACGAAATCCGCGGGGCCCTGGCGGCGCCGGCCGACGCCCCCCGCCTCTCCCCCGACCGCCATCACCGCATCCGGAATGCCGCCCGTGCCGCCGCCGCCTATCAGCCAACCTTTGCCGACCGCCTGGCCCGCTGGCTCGACTCCGGCTTCCCGCCCGCCTCCCGCTATGTGTTCCTGCGCACCGCCCTTCCCGTCGCCCTGACCCTGCTTATCGTGATCGGGGTCGGCAGCATGATGATCCCCTCCCTGTCACAATCACGCGAGCATGCAGTCCTGCGTGAAATCAACAGCGGAATGAGCAGCGTGATGATGCCCCAGGAAACGGTCGACGAACTGCGTGACGAGAGCGTCGCGGCTCCTGAACAATTATACTCTGGCGGCATCGCCGCCGACTCCAAGACAAAAGCCGTGGTGGCGGGACGCGCTCGTTCCGAATTGGAGACGGGACGCCCCCGTTCCGAAGCGGGTGCGCTCAATAAGGCCTCTGATAGGTCCTCTAGGAAGGATAGGTCCTATAAGGCCGATAGGTCCTATGCGGCCGATAACCGCAAAGCCCAGCTACCCGCCCCTCCTCCCGTTTCCCAGCCCGAGCCCGAAGACAAGGAACTGGCGCTGGGCGTCGT
>CAIKKV010000559.1 GCA_903828035.1 uncultured bacterium | reverse complement strand
CCCGGTAGGCGTCATCCAGATTGATGTGCAGACTGACCAGCGCGTTGAACTGCTCCCTGGCGGTCCGGATCAGGCTGTGCAATTCGGCCTGGCTTCCCGGACGCGGATTCAGGGTGTCCAGCCCCGGATAACAACTGTCGTGCCCTTCATCCTGGAAACCGACAAGATATACGATCTGCCTTGTCAGATTGGTCATCCGACTGACACGGCTGATAATCTCCAGGGCATCGGCATAAGTAGAATCGGTCCGCCCCTGGTCACCCAGGTAGATTTTATACCAGACAGCGTCCCGGTATAATGGATTGGGTTCCGGCAGCCGCTTTTTGAGATCGAGCTGGTAATCGCATTCATCAGCCAGTCCGTCGCCATTCTGATCGGCGCAGAAACAGATGCGGACTGACAAGTCGCCAACCATGCAATCCCGGACAGCCAGCGTGCCATGGTAAAGACCCAGTTCAAATCCGCCACCGCGGTATGGAAAATCCTGATGCGGCATGATCCGCGTATACAGCGGCAGGTATTTTTCAGAACTGTATATGTAGCAGCAACTGCCGCCCTGGAAAGCGCAGGCATGCACGCTGCCGCTGCCAGCCGCCTCCGGCCAGGCCTTGATCACCGGTCCAGCCTGAAAATTTTGATTGGCAAGGCCAGGGCCGAGATCCGAATGCCAAGGCTTGTTGTTGTAGCGATCCATGGCATATGAAAATTCCGGTCAAAAATGCAGCAGGGGCATGCCGGAAAAATCGATCCTGCCAACCGGCACATGGCTGTCTGGCGATTGTGCGATGACCATGACAAGGTCCGCCTCTTCCAGATGGCAGGAAACGAGCAGTTGGGCACCATTCGGGAAAATCATCAGGCAGTCGGCGGCATTTTGCCAAGTCGTCCGGATATCGGCCAGATTGAACTTCCGGCCGTCAATCTCTATCGAGCCGTTCTGCAGCAATCCGGTCAAGATAAGGTGGCCGGGCTTGTATTCCAGTTTTTCAGGGAACGGCAACCGACCAAATTCCATCCGCAGCACATCATTTTCGAGTATCATAGATTATCCTCCCCTTTGCTTTCAACATCATTCCAGTTCACAACACGATCTCTGCCTGACCGCCTTCGGGGATATCGAAATCCCTGGCGAAACCGTCCTGGGTAGCAACCACAGCCCGATAGCCTTTCTGCGTACGGCTGACCTCGATTGAAAAGTCATTTTGAAAGGCCCGGACATGGTTCAGCTTCATGTGAGGCCAATCATCGGGCATCGAAGGTTTCAGTGAAAACGAGCTGAAACCGGTCGGCACGATGCCGAAGATTCCTTCCGTGACTACTCGGCAATATAAAGCGCTTTCTGCCGACAAGTGCCGTTGATCGCCTTCGGGCCAGGCTTCGACGGCATACGGCACATGTTCGCCCAGGAGGCGTTTTTGGCTGTATTCCCGAAAATGGCTGCCGGCCTTGCTGTGTTCGCCGGCATGAAAGACGCCGCGCAATCCGTACAAGGTCGCCCTGTCCCAGAAAGTCCGCCCACCGGCTTCTGTCGTCAGGCCGTTTT
>CAIKKV010000558.1 GCA_903828035.1 uncultured bacterium | reverse complement strand
GGTGGAGACCGGGTCCTTTGCCATCCTGGTGGAAAGCGCCTGCGGCGGGCAGCTGGGCAGCCTGCTGATCAAGGATGACGGCGGCGAGCACACGCTGACTCCGCCCCGCCGGCCCGTGGCCGCCTTCAGCGTCACCACCGACGCCGGACGCTTCGAGCTCGCCTCCGCGACCGCCACCCTCAGCCTCACCCGCCCCGCGCCCGACTATGTCCGCATCGCCGCCCAGGCCGATCTTCCCGGCTGCGGGTTGCGGGTCACCCAGGAATGGGAAATCCACGAAACCGGAACCGTCTTCAACACCTTCGCGATCGAGCTGCCGGCCGGCCGCGAGGCGGTTCTGCGCGACTGCGAGCTCTCGATCGCCCTGACGCCGGGGGAAATCAAAACCGGCTGGTGGAATCGCTTCTCCCGCCAGATGGTCTACAAGAGGGATTACTCCTCCGTCCATCCCTACACCAAAGCCGCGATGCGCCTGCCCTTCACCGAGTCGGCCGATGCGCCCGAGCTCTTTCCCGTGGTGGCCCTCGACCTGGGCTGGAGCGCCACGCGGTTCGCCTCGAACCACATCGAGTTCCTGCTGGAGGACGGCACCGCCTTTGACGACGGCAACCCCGCCCACACGCGCACCCGCGTGTGGGCCGGAAACGGCTCCTGGGAAATGGCCTGGCACTTCTGGAGCGGCGGCTCGCTGAAGCTGACAGGCCCGCGCCGCTACCGCAACCGCTGGGGCTTCATGATCGGCCGGGCGCGCACCCGCCGCGGCGCGGGCGCCGACCCCGTCATGCGGAACAACCTGCTGGGCTGCCGCATGTGCCACATCAAATATCCCTACGCCAAGGTCGGCGCGGACTGGCCGTGGGTCGTCATGCCCATCAAGCAGATCGCCGAGCAGGAGCCCCAGCTCTTCGAAGGCAACCCGGGCGTGGAGCGGGCCGACGAGGCGGCGCAGGCCGGGGCCGACACGGTCATTCTCCACCAGTTCTGGATGCGCAATCCGGGGACAAACAACGAGCCGCCCGCCGATTATATCGCCGACAACCCGGCGTGGATGAAAGCCTTTATCGACCGCTGCCACGCGCGCGGCATGAAGGTGCTGCCCTACATCCGCGGCACGGAGCAGTGGTGCCAGTACACCCCGTTCTTCGAGGACTACTGCCGCAAGGACTGGGACGGCCTGTATGCCGACTGGAACACGCCCTTCTTCATGGGCTATGTGAAGGCCTCGCCGCTCCACCTCTCGCTCTACAGCTACTTCCACTTCACCCGCTCGCTGCGGATGCGCGTCGGAAACGCCGGCGCCCTGGTGGGCCACACCAACAACGCCAATATGCTCAGCCTGGCGTTCTTCGACGCCGCCCTGAGCGGCGAGACGTCGGTGCGGCACGATGAGCTGCTGGTCAACCCGGAGATGACCGCCTACTTCGCCGGCATCGACTTTGCCGGCGCGCACCTGATCAGCGGCAACCTGCCCGACCGCAAGGCCTTCGCCAGCCCCACGGCCATGGCGCTGTGCGCGGCGCTCGGAATGGCCAGCCAGCCGGCGCTCGAGCCGGGCAAGGACTTCGGGGCCTGCTCCGCCTACATGAAGCCGCTGTGGGATGCGCTTCGCTCCCTGCCGGGCACCATCAGCCGGCTGCACAACCCGTGCTACGCGCCGACGCGCGCGGTGGCGGCCGAAAATGCCAGCCTGTTCCCCTGCTTGTGGGAGTCGGATGCCCACGGCGCGCTGCTGGTGGTGACCCGCATCGGCAATGCCGAAGGCGACCTGACCGCCACGCTGAACCTGAAAGAGCTGGACCTGCCCGCGGGCGCCCGCATCCAGCCCCTGCCCATCGCCGGCACCTTCCAGGGCGGCCGCGTCTCGGGGCAAACCGTCAGCCTGCCCGGCATGGCCACAGGCTCGATTGCAGCGTTCAAGATCGGATAATCTACTTCTCCACGCTCAACCGATAGAACCGCATGCCAGTCGACTCGGCGTCGATGTAGGTATTCGTCGGGGGCGTGGATTCGATGTGGGACTTGTAGAGCAGGAACCCCTTGGTCAGGTCCGTGCAGCGGAACAAGGTGTACTTCTGGCCCGGGAAGCTGTTCCAGGAGAGCTC
>CAIKKV010000557.1 GCA_903828035.1 uncultured bacterium | reverse complement strand
GCCTCGATCCGCTTGCGCTCCGTGACATCCTCGGCCAATGACAAAAGAAACGGATGGCCATCCACGATTATGGTTGTCCCCGCATACGTGCACTGGATCGAGCGCTTGTCTTTCGTGGTCAGCGACAGCTCCAAGCTCGCAAGAGCGTCGCCCTTCTTCAGCTGGGCGGAAATCCGCTCGCGCTCCGGCCGTGAAATCCAGCCCAGTTCGATCGAGCTCTTCCCGACGGCCTCTTCCCGCGTAAAGCCGGACACCTCGACAAACTTCTCGTTGACGTCAATATAGCAACCGCTTTTCACATCACTGATCGTCATCAAGACAGGAGAATGGCAGAAAATCTTCGAGAACAACGCTTCCCGCTCGCGCAGCTTCTCCTCGACCTGCCTGCGCTCGGTAATGTCGCGATTTGAACCGTGCCGTCCCAGCGGAACATGATTCTCATCAAACACCTGCCGGCACATATGCGCAATCCACCGCTCCGTTCCATCCGTCCTGAGAATCCGGAAATGTATCTCGACGGGATGGCCGGAGACGGGAGCCGCTCTTTCGTGCTCGGCATATGCCGCCCGGTCATCCGGATGGATGATCCGCTCCAGCAAGGCCGGATCTGCAATGAACGCCGAGGCCGCATGACCGGTGACGGGGAGGCAGGAAGACGAACAATAGAGGAACCGGCCATCCGGATCGATCCAGTACTCCCAGTCATACATATTATCGGCCACCACCCGAAGTTTCCGCTCGGCTTCTTTCAGCGCAGCCAAGGTCTGGTGGGTCGTCGCCATGGCGCTCGACAGTTGCCGGTTTATCCGGTAGCCATATATCGCCGCCCCACTGATGCCGACGATCAGCAACAGCGACAGAACCGGAATCCGATAGTCGCCCATGCCGGGAAAAAACATCAAACTGGCCAACAACAGAAGGCCGAGAAACCCGATAGGGCGTAAATAGTAGGTCACGGGGCCAGCCTCCGCAGTTTGCTACTATTAGCATACCCGATCACAGCTTTTCTTCAAGCCATGACTACGCGTACTGCCTGACGCCCCGGACCGTGTCGTGTCCATCGCCATGGCAGAGCATTTGAAGACTTCCCGATGCCCCGTAAAGCTGAAAGACAAAACGGGCCTTCTCGAAACACCGCAGCACCGGCTCAACCATCGGATTGCAGGTGTCGTTCCAGGGCTCAAGAAGGAAGACCGCCCGCGGGGCAATCAGCGACAGGAGCTCCTGGTACTCGAAGGGCGGAATGCCGGTCTTCCGGATTTCCTCGTCAAGCCGCGGGCTCAGGCTGCGCGGCCCCGCCGCATTGCGGAAGACATTGGTGAGATTCGGGCTGATGCCCGCCGATGGAACCGCCGCCTTGACGCGCGTGTCGAAGGCCGCCAGATAAACCGCCGCCCGGCCGCCCAGCGAATGCCCGATGCAGCCCAGCCGCGCGGCATCCACGCGGGGATGCGCCGCGAGCAGCGTGAGCGCGCACTGATGGACCCACAGCCGGATGCCATCCAGGGACCAGTCCGGATATCGCCCGTAAAACACCTCGACGACTTCCGCCTGGGACCGGCCGCCATTCCCCTCCCCGAAGGCAAACTGGTCAACCGACAGGGTGACCAGCCCGCGTTGGGCAAGCTCAATCGCATACGCCCGATTGGGCTTCTCGCCGGGGGAAAGCACATTGCGGTGAGCCAGCTTCTCATCCGTTCCGTGGAGGCACAACACGGCGGCGCGGGGCAGGCCGGACTCAAGCGCGGCCGGAAACACCCAGGCCCCGTGGGTCGTCAAGCCGGGCATCGGACTGAACCGGACGCGCTGCACGCGCAAGCCCCCCGGGATAAGCTCCGGGGAGGCTGACCCGGAGGGCATCCCATTCCGCACGGGTCGTTTCAGTCCCGATGACATCTCTGAACATCTGTTTTTCTTTCCGTCCGGTCGGAACTTATTTCAGCTTCTCGTACAACGTGCTCCGGCTGATTCCCAGCCGCTCCGCCGCCAGGCGCTTATTGCCCGCGCATTCCGCCAGCACCGCCAGGATATGCTCCCGCTCCATCCGCTCCAGCGACTGCCCTTCCGCCGGCTCGGGCGGCTTCGCCGGACGGGGCGCCACCTCGGGCGGGAGGTCGTCTTCGGTGATCATCCCGTTTTCCGCCAGCACCAGGCCCCGCTCCACCACGTTCCTCAATTCACGGATGTTCCCGGGCCAGCCATAGCCCTGGAGCCGGGCCATGGCTTCCGGAGTCACCGAATACGTCCCGCGCGCCGCCTCCCGGGACAGGGCGTCCACATAATGGCGAACCAGCTCGGGAATGTCCGCGCGCCTCTCGCGCAGCGGCGGCAAGGTCAGGGCGATCACGTTCAGCCGGTAAAACAGGTCCTCGCGGAACCGGCCGGCCCGGATCCCCTTTTCCAGGTCGCGGTTGGTGGCGGCGAGGATCCGCACATTCACCCGCATCGGCTTCGTGCCGCCCAGGCGCATGAACTCGCCCTCCTGCAGCACGCGCAGCAGCTTCACCTGCATCACCGGCGAAAGCTCGCCGATTTCATCCAGGAAAATCGTGCCGCCGTCCGCCTCCTCAAAAACGCCCTTCTTCATGCCGACGGCGCCGGTGAAGGCGCCTTTCTCGTGGCCGAAGAGCATGCTGCCCAGCAGGTTCTCGTCGATGGCGCTGCAGTGCACCGGAATAAACGGCCTGTCGCGCCGGGG
>CAIKKV010000556.1 GCA_903828035.1 uncultured bacterium | reverse complement strand
TAGCCGGGCGAGCGCTCCCAGTGCAGGCCGTCGGAGAGGAAGTCGTGGCGGAGCTGGTGGATGATCCCGTAGCTCCACTGGCCGTTCCGGTGGTGCCCGTAGAGCGCGGCGTGGAAGTCCTCGCGGTTCCCCATGGCGGACGCGACGGCCAGCTTGCCGCGCAGGGAGCCGGAATTGTGGTTTCCACAGAAGGCGTGCTGGGCGGAGTCGGAGACGGGGCGGCTGGCCTCCAGCATATCGAGGAAGAGGCGCTCGTCGGCGGGGGAGAGCGGGGAAGCGGCGAGGCAATCGTAGGCGGAGGCCGCGAGGTACATGACCATGCCCTCCTGAATATCCTCCACGACCAGCCGGCCAAGGCCGGGAACAATGGGCCAGCTGATGTAGGCCCGGGCGAGGCGGCGCAAGGCTTCCAGCCCCCGCTTGCGGCAGGCGGCGTCGCCCGTGAGCGCGGCGGCGTAGGCGTTGCGGAGGGCGTACAGGGCGGTTTGCTGGGCGAGTGGATACGAGGCCGCGGGCGGCGTTTCGGCGGGAAAGGGGCAGGGCTCGGCGGCGCGCGCGAGGAGTAACTCGAAGGCTTGGCGGGGCCAGCCTCCTTTTTCGATCAGGCCGCGGGTGATCTTCAGCTTGGCCGGCGTGGTGAAGAGGCGGGGGCGGGCCGCAAAGGCCTTGGGCATGAGGCCGAAGGGGTCGTAATCAACCTGTTCCAGTTTTTCGGGAAACGAGCGAGGCGTGATGGGATCGGGGAACATAGCTATCCTTTCTGGTTGCATAAGAGGGGATTGGCCGCGATGGGGAACGTCCAGGTGCGGGCCGCAGCTCCCGCACCGGTTTTGACGATGACGTCCGTTTCAGCGGAACCTTTCACCAGCCGGATGGGTGTTGGCATTCCGGTGAAACTCCAGGCCGACACGAAGAGCGCGCTCTTCCCGCGCGTGCGCAGGAGAAGGGTGTGGCGGGCGGGGGGCGATTTTATTTCGCCTTCGATTTTCAAGTGCCCTTCCGCCGGAACCGGGTCGCGGCCTGTCCAGGCGGAGCACCGGGGCGGCAGCACGGCCGACACCGTCGTGGCGACTCCTGGCTGAGACCAGGTCAGTTTGAAAGATTTTCCGGAACAGGGAAGTCGCCTCACGTCGCTGAAGTGCCGGTAGCCGAGCTCTGTGCCCAGCGTGGCATTCCGGCAGCCGGGCGGCAGCCCGGGCGTGCCGTTCACGTGCATGGCCCAGTCGAAGAGGCGGACGCGGTCGGCGGTCACGCGGTAGACGTCCAGGATGAAGGTCTCGGTCATGGCCAGGGTTCGGTCGAGCGTGACGCCCTTGTAGACGTTCTCGTTTTTCGCGCGCACGGCCTTGAAGCCCTGGCTATCGGGTTGGAACAGGACCCGCTCGCCGTCCGAGATGGAGTCTCGCCAGCGGTCGCACTCCCAGATGGATTGGGTGGGGAAGTCATAGGGGAACATGCTTTTCCGGTCCACGGTCACCGTGTTATGCGCGATCGTGGTGCGGATCCAGGTCGGATTGAGCGGATCCGAGTAGCCGCTTTTGTCCATGGCCGGCGCGTCCGTGATCCGGCGTCCGCCGGCGAAGAAGTCCGCATGCAGCGAGCCGGGCGCCTGGTGACCGGCCACGTGTGGGCCCCAGAAGAGGAAGGCTCCGGGAGCTTCGGTTTTTTCCGGTTTCGACCGGAGCACCGCCGCGCCATAGACGGGGAAGAGCGTGCAGCCCTTTGTGTGGCGGCCGCTGAGCGAGAGGGGCCTGTCGCGGTTCCAGTCCTGCCGCCCGGCCGGATAGCGGAGCCGCCGGATGCGCGCGAGGCTCAGGTCGGCAATCCACGTGTTCTGGAAGGGCATGGGCAGCCCCGGGAAGGCCCGTTTGGCCTGGGGGTACTCCGCCTCGGCCCTGGAGAGCAGGCGGGCGTACAGGGGGTCCTTGTAGGCCTCGTAGGCGAAGTCGTACATCGTTCCCCAGATGTAGGTGGCGCGAAGGTTGGCGAGGCCGGAGTCGCCGAACAAGGAGAGATCGCCATTGGACAAGGACAAGTAGCAGGGCGCATCGAACGCCGCCTGGATCGTCTTGAATCCCTTGGCGGGGCCGTAGGCGCGGTGCAGGTCGTGGCTGTCGTCCTGCTGCAGGGGGGGCAGCTTGGCGTGCCAGAGATCGATGCCCAGGTTTTCGAGCACATCCGCCATCTCGCTCACGAGGTGAAGCGTGAGGTAGTGATAGCCGGGCGAGCGCTCCCAGTGCAGGCCGTCGGAGAGGAAGTCGTGGCGGAGCTGGTGGATCAGGCCATAGCGCCAGTGACCGTTGTGGGTGAAGCCGTAAAGGGTGTCGTGAACGCCCTGGAGGTTGCCCAGCGCGGCGGCGGCGGCGAGCCGGCCGCGCATGACGGCGGTGGCATGGTTGCCGCAGTAGGGGTGGCCCGAGGCGTTGGAGGAGGCCACCGTGGATTCCAGGAAGGCGCGGAAGAGGCGGTCGTCCTCGGGCGCCAGCGGCTTGACGGCCAGGAGGTCGTAGGCGGCGGCGGCCATGTGGATGAACCCGCCTTCGCTGATGCCACCGCTCCGGAGCCGGCCCTTGTCGGGCTTGACGGACCAGAGGGGATAGGCGCGGGCGAGGCGGCGGAGCGAGTCGAGGCCGCGCTCCCGGCAGGCGGTATCGTCCAGGAGAACGGCGGCGAAGGCGTTGCGCAGGGCGTGCTTGACGGCATCCAGGGCCTTGGGGTGGTCTTCGGTCGGCGGGGTTTGCGGGATTTCGGGGATTTCGCAGGGCTCGGCCGCGCGCTTGAGCAGGAGCTCGAGCGCCTGGGGCGGCCAGCCTTTCCCGCGGATCAGGCGGCGGGTGATGGCCAGCTTGGCGGGCGAGGTCCAGATGTAGGGGCGGGCGGGGAAGCCCTTGGGCATGAGGTGAAAGGGATCGTAGTCGAGCTGCGCCAGTTTTTCGGGAAAGGAGCGCGGGGTGATGGTGTCGGGAAACATCAGGGTTCCATTTTCTTGAGCAGCCAGGCCATGTTCTCGCCCAGGATTTTCATGGTGCGGAGGCCTTCCTCGTCGTTCTGGACTTCCTGCTCCTGGCGGCCGACGCCGAGGTTCCAGTAGCAGGAGCCGGGAACGATCATCTGGTTGATGAGGAAGAACTTGTTGATGCCATCGAAGACCGCGGTGGCGCCGGCGCGGCGCACGGCGACCACGGCGGCGCCGGCCTTGCGCTTGAGCAGGCCGCCGTTGGCGATGGCGACGAAGCCGGCGCGGTCGATGAAGGCCTTCACATCCGACGTGACGTTGGCGAAGTAGGTGGGCGAGCCGAGCAGGATGCCGTCCGCGGCGAGCATTTTCTCCAGCAGCTCGTTCAGGATGTCCGAGTTGTTGATGCAGCGGCGGTTCTTCTTCTCGAAGCATTTCATGCAGGCCACGCAGCCCTGGATCTTGCGGCCGCCCAGCTGGAGCAGCTCGGTTTCG
>CAIKKV010000555.1 GCA_903828035.1 uncultured bacterium | reverse complement strand
GTCGTTCTGGCGAGTCGTGAACAGGCTCTTGATGCCGGCGTCGCACTCCGCGAGGGTGGCGCCCGGCCAGGCCCGGTAGCCGGCGATCAACGCCCAGGTTTTGCCGGCGAAGGTCTTGGTGATGACGGGCGGCGAGATCAGCGTCACGGCGTAAATGGAGACATTGTCATAACCCACTGCTGTTGTCGCGGTCTCCTTCCATACCACGGTCAGCGTCTTGCCGGCGGACGCGGCGGCATACGTGATCGTATAGACCCCGGGGGAATTATCCGCGTTGTTGGGAATCGACGAGTTGGTATAGGCCGTGGCGCTGCCATCGGACAGCGTGGCGGTTAACTGGCCGGTGCACTGATGGGCCGTCACGAAGACCTTCACTGTGCGCGGGGTCATGTCCGCCGGGACGGTGAAGCTGAAGCCGGCGTTAATCGCATGGCCCGTTGTAAAGAATTGCAAGCCGCCATAGACTCCGGAAGCGCTTGCCGTGGGCGTGCCGTTGTTCCAGGTGGCGGGGAAGGCCGTCGAGAATTGCCCCGTGCCGCGCAAGGACAGGCTGCTGGGGTTGATCGCGGTAAGCGAACTGATGGCGGTGCCGCCGGACTTGCTGGCATCCGGCGAGAGGCTGGTGCTGGTGCCACCGCTGGCATAGCCCCAGATGGCCCAGTCCTCCACGCCCAGGGAGGTGAGGTTCACACTGGTGTTTCCGGTGGCAAGGCTGCCGGTGAGCTGGGCCGCGGTCGCCACGACCGGCGCCCCCGCCAGCAGCATCAACAACAGCGCGGACCCGACAAGGTTGCCTGGAGTCTTGAACGTTTTCATGCCGTCATCCTCGATTCTGAACACAGGAAATGATACATCGTGACTCGCAATATATTTATATCCCGTGAAAGTACGGCTTAACATTAACAAATCGCGATACGGCCTGTCACCTGACGAGGCGTTGATTTTTATGTAAGCCCCGGACTACAAGTTTGCATATTTGTAGGCCGTGCGCGTATCGCAAAATTCTAGCACCTCGGCAGTCGCGCGGCCGAAACACGCCGCTCAGGGCCTCAGCGCGGGGGTAAGGCTTTTCACGTGTGTGCCCATATCCCCCACCCGAGCGTCAAACGTAATCCGCCGGCATAAACGTCAGGATCGCTGACTCTTCGTGAAGCGATGCAGGCACATGCGATCCAGGAGGACGGCCGCCCTCTCTCCCTATTCAATCGACCGCAAGTACGAGACGGCTTTGCGGATGGCCTCATACGGATCATTCGACCCTTCGTACTCAATGTTGATGCAGCCGGCGTAGCGCGCCTGCTGCATGGCTTTCAACACGGCCCTGTGATTCAAAATGCCTTCGCCGATCAGGGCCGGCTTAAAGCGCAAGCCGTTCAACATTTCAATTCCGCCCTCTTCCTTCGAGGTCAGAACGGTCCAGTCCTTGAAATGCGCATGGACCGCTTCCGAGGCACACCGGGTGAAGGATTCGGCCGGCTCTTCGCCGCTCGCGGCATTGCCGCTGTCAAAGGTCAGCCCCAGCCCGGGCAGCACGGCCGCGGCATCATGGAAATCGGCCGCCGTCACAAAGGGGCTGTGCTTGCCGGGAAAGTTCTCCACCGAGATCCGAACCCCTGCCTTGCGCCCCAGCGGCATGATGTCCTTCAGGGCGGCAATATACCGCTGCCGAGTCTCGGCCCGAGGCGTGTCGGGGCGTCCATGCGTCACCACCATGATCACCGGGGCTCCCAGCGTGACGGCGATTTCAAGCGCCTGCTTCACGTCATCCTGGGCCTTGGCCACCTCCTCGGGTTTCGGCGAACTCAACCCGCCGCCCGGAACCGTATAGCAAACAACGGGAACACCCTTGTCATCGCAGCGCTTGCGCAAGTCCGAGGCCTTCTGCCCGTGGAGCGTCACGAAATCAACGCCCGCCATGCCGATCTCCTTCGTGAGATCCAGCATCTTATCGATATCGAACACGGTCGGCCCCTGCCGGGCAATCGTATAGCTCATCATGGAATAGTTCATCTTCAACTCCTTCAAAACCACTGGTTGATTTGACGCAAGGACTCCTCAACGATCCTCGTCCCCGCCTCGGGTGACGCTGGCGTGCTGAGATACCACGATCCATAGCCACCCCCCGCCAACGACCGCGCCGGCGGCAGGTAGCCGCCCGCCCCGGCCAATTGAACGACGAATGTCTGTACGGCGGGCGATCGCGCCTTGATCCGCTGGCCGAAATCCAGATAGTACTCGAAACGGTTGGTGGTCATGGCCACATCGCCAATCCGCATGGCATGCACGATGACGGGCATTTCAAGGTTGCCGGCCTTATGAAGGGCATGGCGCTCCAGCGCCTTCGTATAGTAGTATTTCTTCGCATAGGCGATCGAATAGTCGGCCGATAACGGATCGGCGCCGGCCAGGTCTTTCAACTTCCGGGTCCACTCTCCGACAAGCTGGCTCGCTTCCATCGCTTCCACGGGCGTCAACAGGCGTCGTGGAACAGGAAACTCCAGCCGTTGATGAGCCAGCTCCACCTCAGTCCGGATATCCTTGGAGGCGGCGGGCAGGACTTCCTCAACCGCCTGGGCGACCTTAATGGCAATGGCCCGGCGCTGCCCATGATCGCTGGACTCCCCCTCCGCCATCAGCCCGCGCAGTTTCAGCATGCGCTCATCGCCCCGCTTGTTCACCGTGATCCGCGGCGCCTGGTCTCCCGCGGCGCTGCACTGCGGAAGGACGAACAGATCCTTCCCATAGCGCTCGCGGAGCTTCACCCGGACGTCGTGCCAGTAATCGGCGGAAATCTCGGTCATGTTTTCCGTGCACTGGGACGGACACGGCACATTCAACAGCATCCCGGTCAACTGGCGATCGGCGTCAAACGTGAAGAGCATCTCCACGCCGTGGTCGCAATTTCCCTCGACGTGCGAAAACATCGGATCAGCCGTATTCCCATACATGGCCGTCTGGCCGGTCAGGTAAGCGGTCCGCCGGTTGAATCCGATGCTGGCATAGCCCTGGCCCCAGGCCAGCGCTCCGGGTTTCCGGCTGTTCCAGGCCTGGCCGGCGGCCCGGGCGAACTGCTGCGCCATGAAATCGCCGTAGACGGAAGCCTTCTTGTGAGGCTCCGGGAGTTCGGCATGCCACCATTCATCCGTGGTCTGGGCGGGCGCGGTATGCGTGTGGGTGGCGTGAATCACAACGCGGGCGGGGTCGAAACCCGGCAGAACGTTAGCCAGGTGGCTGGCAAAGGCTTTCTGGACATACTCGGTAATCTGCAAGGCGTCCGCCGAGATCAGGATGAACCCGGCATCGCC
>CAIKKV010000554.1 GCA_903828035.1 uncultured bacterium | reverse complement strand
GAGCCGCCGACTCCGACTCCGACAAGTCGGACGTGTCTGACGGGTCCGACCGGTCCGACTCGTCCGACTTCTTCGCCTCCAAATCCGGCGAATCCCGCGAGAAAAAGGAGCGCGATAGCGTCAGCCAATTCCGCGCCTATGGCGTGAACCCCACTGTCGAAACCGCGAAGCAACCCTTCTCCACCTTCTCCATCGACGTGGACACCGCCTCCTACACCTTCACCCGTAACAGCCTGCTCCAGGGCAAGCTGCCGCCGCCCGAGGCCGTGCGGACCGAGGAGATCGTCAACTTTTTCGACTACCACTACTCCCCGCCGCCCGCCGAGGCGCTCTTCGCCGTCCACTCCCAGTGCGCTCCCGCGCCCTTCCGCCCGGGCCAGCAGCTCCTGCGCATCGGCGTCAAGGCCCGCCACCTCGGCCGCGAGGAGAACCGCCCCGCCGTGCTCACCTTCGCCATCGACTCCTCCGGCTCCATGAGCAGCCCCGAGCGGCTCGGCCTCGTCCAGCAGGCCCTGCGCCTGCTGGTCGACAAGCTGTCGCCCGAGGACGCGGTGGGCATCGTCCAGTTCGACAGCCACGCCCGGCTCGTCCTGGACTACACCCGCGCCGGCGACAAGGCCCGGATCCTCAAGGCCATCAACGCGCTGCAGACCTCCGGCTCGACCAACCTGGAGGAAGGCATGCGCCTGGCCTACGAGAGCGCCCGCCGCGCCTTCCAGCCCGGCGCCGGCAACCGCGTGCTGCTCCTCTCCGACGGCGCCGCCAACCTCGGCGGCGCCACGGCCGAGGAAATCCTGGCCGTCGTGGCCGACTCCCGCCGGCAGGGCATCTTCTGCTCCGTCTACGGCGTCGGTCGCGGCGGGCTGAACGACGCCATGCTCGAAACGCTGGCCAACAAGGGCGACGGCTCCTACGTCTACCTCGACTCCCTCGACGAAGCCCGCCGCGTCTTCGTGGACGACCTCTCCGCCACCCTCAACACCGTGGCCGCGGATGTGAAGATCCAGGTCGAGTTCGCCCCCTCCCGCGTGGGGCAGCACCGCCAGCTCGGCTACGAGAACCGCCAGCTGAAAAAAGAAGATTTCAGGGACAACTCCGTCGACGCCGGAGAAGTCGGCTCCGGCCAGTCGATCACGGCCCTCTACGAGCTGGGCCTGGCCCCCGGCTCGCGCGGCCCGCTGGGCGTCGTCCGCATCCGCTACCGCGACCTGCGCACCGGCCGCATCGAGGAGATCGCCGCCCCGCTCGCCGAAAGCATGCTGGTCCCGGCCTTCGACCAGGCGGACCCCTCCCTCCAGCTCGCCGCCTGCGCCGCCGAGTGGGCCGAGATTCTCCGGGGCAGCCCGTATGCCGCGGGCGGCGAAGCCTCCGACGTCGCCAGCCGCCTGCGCCGGGTCGCCCCGGCGTATGCGCTCGACAGCCGCGTCCAGGAGCTGCTGCGCCTGGTTGAAACCACGTCCCAGCTGAAACGCGGAAACAACAAGTAACCCTTTTTTATTGTCCAGCGCCCGAAAGGAAGCCGATCATGAAACGTTCCCTCCTCCTGTTGTCCGCCTGCCTGGCCGCAACCCTTTCCGCCTTCGCCGCCGAGCCCGCCCCGCGACCGCTGGACAACCTCGCCATCGAAGGCGCGCTGGAGGCTGAAAACGCCACGTTTAGCCTTTCCTTCACCCTGCCTCAAAACGGCGCCGTCTCGCTCCCGCTGGTGGAAGGCGAGGTGGCCTTTCTCAGCGCCAAGCTGCCTTCCGGCGCCTCCATCCGGCTGGAGGACGGCATCCTCGTGCTCAAGGCGCCCCGCCGCTCCCGCTGGTTCCGGTCCCTCGCGGGCGATTCCATCCGGCTGACCTTCGCCAGCCGGGTCGCCCCGCAGGCCGACGGCTGGAATGAAACCACCTTCCGCCTGCCTTCTTCCCTGATCCGGAGCATCGCCGTGACCGCCGACAAGCCCGAAACCGACGTCGAGTTCCCCGGCGGCCGGGATATGACGCGGCGGACCGAGCCGGACGGCCACCTTTCCGTGAGCGCCTTCCTGCCCCCTTCCCCCTCGGTCGTGGTGCGCTGGAAGCCCCAGCTCCGCAAGCGCGAGGGCGAGCTGGTCGCCTCCTGCGAAGCCAACGTCATCGCCGCCACCACGGTCGGCGCGCTCCGCCTCGACACGCTGCTCGTCTACCGCGTCTCCCAGGGCGCGCTTCAGAAAATGGATATCCGCGGTCCCGCGGCCATCAATGTCACCGAGGTCACCGGCGCGGAAATCCAGGAATGGAAAATGGCGCCCGCCGCCGCCGCCGATGGAAGCCGGCTGCTGTCCGTCACCCTCCGCCGCCCCTGGGAGAGCGCCTACCGCCTCCAGATCACGGGGGACATGCCCCTGCCCGATATGCCCTGCCGGTTCGACCTGCCGGCGCTGCTGCCGCTGGGCGTCATGCGCACCAGCGGCTTTCTCATGGCCGGCGCCGATACGGCGGTCAAGCTCGTGCTCCTCAAAACCTCCGGCCTGACGCAGATCGACCAGGCCGCCTTCCCGACCCTGGCGCTCGACGCCCCGTCCGCCGCGCGGGCCCTTCCCCAGCGCAATGCGTTCGCCTGGCAATACGCCAACCTTCCCTACACGCTGAGCTGCGAGGCGCAGGACATCGTGCCCGAGTTCAGCTCGGATGACCGCCTCGTTCTCTCGGTCGAAGACCGCGACCTCGTGCTCACCGCATCCACCGAGATCGAGTTCCGCGACGCCCCCGCCCGCGAGGACGTCCTCGAAATCGACCCCGCCTGGGCCGTGGCGTCGGTGGCCGGCTCCCAGGTGGCCGATTACGATGTCCGCGACGCCGGCGGCGTGCGCCAGATCCGGCTGGCCTTCAAATCGGCCCTGGTCGGCCGCACGCTCGTCGAGCTGCGCCTCGAGCGGAACCTCGCCTCCGGCGTGGACACGTTCACGCTGCCCCGCTTCCGCCTCGCGGGGGCCAAGGGGCAGCGCGGCTACGTGGTCGCCTCGGCCGAAAAGGGGCTGCGCCTCAAGGCCGGCCGGCTGGAGGGCCTGCGCGAGGCGCACGCGGGCGCCATTCCCGTGCGCGTGCCCGACGCCCAGCTCGCCTACCGCTACCGCGACGCCAACTGGGCCGCCGAGTTCAGCGTGGAGCGGACCAAGCCCGCCCTGTATGCCGAAATCTTCAACCTCTGCTCCATCGGCGAAGGCGTTCTCTACGGCAGCGCCTCGATCAGTTATCACATCAGCGGCGCGCCGGCCCGCACGCTCCGGCTCCGGATCCCGGCCCGCCTCCAGAATGTCGAGTTCACGGGGCGCAACATCCGGAACTGGACGCAGGAGGGCGAGATCTGGACCGTGACGCTCCAGGAAAAGGCGATGGGCGCCTACACGCTGCTCGTGACCTTCGACCAGCGCATGGATTACGCGGCGGCCGACTTCGAGGCCGGCGGCCTCTCCGCGCTCGACACCGAGGGCGAGGTCGGCTACCTCGTCATCGCCAGCGACGCGAACCTGACCGTCACCGAAAAAACGCTGGCCCCCGGACTTCTGCGGATCGACCGCGAGGAGATCCCCACCTCCTACGCCCTGCTGCTGAACAACCCCGTCGTGGCGTCCTATAAATATGTCGGCGCCGCGCCCGGCGCCGCCTTCGCCTTCACGCGCCACGACACCGAGCGGCTCCTCGACCAGGTGGTGGACCACACCGCCCTGACCACCACGCTGGCGCGCGACGGCGAAGCGGTCACCACGGTCACCTATTTCATCAAGAACGCCTCCCAGCAATACCTGGCCGTCAAGCTGCCGCCCGGCGCGCGGCTCTGGTCGGTCCGCTCCGGAACCCGGGAAAACAACCTCAAGGCCGTCTCCCCGCTGAACGGCGAGCAGGCGACCCTGATTCCGCTCGACCGGCTGCGCGATCCGAACACCCCGCTCATGGTGGAGCTGTCCTACGCCGCCGCCACGGCGCCCTTCGGCCCGCTGGGCGGGCCGGTGCGGCTGGAGGCGCCCGCCACGGCCGCCACGCAGTCCACCTTCGCGCGCTGGACCGTCCGGGCGCCCGCCCGCTGGCAGCTTCGCGCCATCGGAGGCACCCTCCTTCCGGACCAGCCCCGCGACGCCGCCCTCTGGCAGGTGCTCCGCAATGTCGGCCGCCTCTGGGGCTTCCCCGTGCTGGATGTCCCCTTCATCGGAACGCTGGCGCTCGGGCTTCTGGGAGGGCTGGCGCTGATCCTGTTCGCGGCCGCCCGCGGAAGAGGCCTCGGACTCGGCATCGGGCTCGCGCTGCTTCTCGTGACCCTCTCGGCCGCGGCCGGCGGGCTGCTGATGCACCTGGCGAAGGCGCCCTTCTCCTGGGGCATTCGCGAGCTCTCGTGCAGCGCCGGGGAACCGCTCGTCTCCGCCAGCCGGACGCTGAGCCTGGAAGGCGGCCAGCCGCTGGCGGTCGTGCTCGACGCCGCCCCCGCCTGGCTGGGCGCCGGCTTCTCCCGGCTCGGCCTGCTGGCCTCCCTGGGCCTGGGCCTGCTGCTGGCCGTGCTGGCGCTGGCGCGCGGCTCGCGCCCCGCCGGCTATGCGGCCGCGGCCCTCCTGGCGGCGGCCGCCGCCGGCTTCACCGCGGGGCGGGTGCTCCTGACCCTCCTGCTGGCCGCCGCACCCCCGCTGCTCCTGGCCGTCCTGGTCCTGAAAGCCGCGTGGAAAGCCGGCCGCCGTCGGCGGCCTTCCGATGACCTCGTTGCCGAATCCCCCGGCATGCCGGCCGACTCCGGCTTCGCCACCCTGCGCGGATTCCTGCTCGCGCTGGGCGTCAGCGTGCTCCTCCTCCCCGCCCTGCGCGCCGCCGAACGCGCGGCCATCCCGACCCCGCCCGCCCCTTCGCCCGCCGACCTGATTTTGCAGGAGGTCAGCCTGACGCTCCGCGCCCCGCCCATGAATCGTCACTCGGAGCCCAGCCTCCAGGTGGAAGCCGTCTACCGGGTGAAAGCCGAAGAGCCCGGCTCCTTCCTCGCCGCCGGTGCGGACGCCGTTCTCACCAACGCGCCGACGCTCACAAGCGACCTGAAAATTGAACGCACGCCGCGGGGCCTCGTCCTCAAGGTCTTGAAAAAAGGAGCGTACGAGATCCATCTCGGCTACGTCCTCCCCGCCCTCGTCGAGGGCGCGGCGGCCGACGCGTGGGGCGTGCGGCTGTACCATCCGCTGTCCCGCCTCTCCAAGGCCGTGCTGCATATTCCAGCCGCACCGGTCGACGTTTACCTGACCAGCGGCACGGCGCGCCGGGATATCCGGGAAACCGCCACCGAGACCGTGGTGGAACTGCGGCCCACGGCCGAGCCCGTGGCCGACATCCGGTGGAAGCCCCGGGCGCGCAAAACGCAGCTCGAGCAGACCGTCTTCTTCGCCGAGGTGCAGACCTATGCCGGCTTCGAGCCGGGCGTGGTCGAGCTCTCCTGCCTGGCCTTGCTCCAGATCGCCCAGGGCCAGCTTCAGTCGGTGGTGATGGATATCCCCGCCGGCATGAGCGTCACGGCCGTCACCGCGCCGGGCCTCAGCACCTGGCGGTACGACTCCGATACCCGCCAGCTCGAGGCCCTGTTCGAGAGCCCTGTCAGCGGCAACCTGAGCCTGGCCATCGCCCTGCAGGTCCCGCGCGAAGGCCTGCCCTACGCGGCCGTCCTGGCCGCCCCCGCCGTGCACGGGGCCGCCCGCCAGCGCGGCGCCTTCGCCCTGGCCGTCCCCGATTCCGTGCAGATCGCCGTCGGCAAGGCGGAGGGCGTCAGCGGCATGGCCATCGAGGATTTCCCGCGGGCCGCCCAGCCGCCCGCCAAGGCGGGAGCCGCTGCGCGGACGCTGAAGCGCGCCTATCGCTACCAGCAGACCGGCTCGAGCCTCGCCGTGACCGCAGACAAGGTCGTGCCCGAAATCCGCTCCGTTGAAACGGCGACGCTCTCCATCGGCGACGAGCGCATCCTGCTGAGCTCGCAGCTGGATGTCACCGTGGCCCGGGCCGGCATCTTCTCGCTCACGCTCGGCATTCCCGCCGGCTACGACGTGGAAACGCTCACCGGGCAGGAGGTCAGCCACTGGGACGACCTGAAGGACGCCACCAACCGGGGCGTCGTTGTTCACTTCCAGCGCCAGGTGCTCGACACGCGGCGGCTGAACGTCGTTATTTCCCGGATGGAAAAAGGCATCGAGAAAACGATTCTCCTGCCCCGCCTCGAGGTGCGCGACGCGGTCAAGCACAGCGGCTCTTTGGTCGTCACCGGGGAACGCGGCGTGCGGCTCTCCACGGCCTCGCGCGACGGCGTGGTCGAGATCAATCCCCGGGACCTGGGCGTGGCCGACGGCAAGGCGCTGGCCTACAGCCTCCTGCGGCCGGCCTGGTCGGTCACCCTCTCCGCCGAAGTGCTGGCGCCCACGCTCAAGCCCGAGGTGCTGCACAGCGTGGACCTGGCCGAGGGCATGATGCGCGAGACCGCCACCTTCCGGTACACGATTGAAAACGCGGGCTGCAAGATCTTCCGCATCCAGGCGCCCCGCCCCGGCCTGCCGCTCACGATCACCGGCCGCGGGGTCGCCAAGATGTTCGAAGCCGATCCCGAAAAGGGCATCTGGCAGGTGGAGCTGGCCAGCAAGGCCGAGCAGACGGTCATCCTGAGGGCGAGCTGCCAGAGCCCCTTCGATCCCGCCAACCGCCAGGTCGCCGTGCGCTCCTTCCGCGCGCTGGACGCCGAGAACCAGCGCGGCTACGTGACGGTCACCTCGTCGGGCCGCATGCAGGTGAAGCCGCAGGGCGAGCCGGAAGGGCTGAAGCCCGAGGATTCGCGCGGGCTGCCGGCCGAGTTCGGAGCGGGCGACCTCTCCGACGCCATCCTCTGCTACCGGTCAGTCTCGCCCGACTACGTCCTGGCCCTCGACGTCCGGCGCCACGGGTCGGCCGCCGTGCTGCCGGCAACCGTGCGCCAGGTGGAGCTGACCTCGGTGCTGGCCGAGGAGGGCCAGCTTCTCACGCGCGCGCGGCTCGAGCTGGACGCCGGCGACCTGCGCTACCTGACCGTCACGCTCCCCGGCGAGAAGGACAGCCTGTGGTCCGTCTTCGTCAACGGCAAGGTGGGCCGCCCCTCCCGCCGCGGCAAGGCCTACCGCCTGCCGCTGGAAGGCGCGCTGGCGGGCGACGCCACCACGGTCGAGATCACCTATGGGAGCGTGGCGCCCTCCGGCAACAGCCTGGAGGCGCCCTCCTTCGACTTGCCCCTGAACAATGTCACCTGGACGCTCTACCTGCGGCCCGGCCGCACCTACTTCGGATTCGGCGGCGATTTCACCCTGGCCGAGCAACTGGAAGGGCCGGTGCTCTTCGACCAGTCGATCTACTCAAGCCAGAACCGGATGCTGCTGAGCACGGACCTGAGCAAGGCCAGGAGCGTGATGGCCAAGGGCGAATCCTACATCAAAACAGGCAACCAGAAGGAGGCCAAGCAGGCGCTGGAAGTAGCCATGAACTACTCGCAGGGCGAGGCCGAGTTGAACGAGGACGCCCGGGTCCAGTACCAGAACCTGGTGCGGCAGCAGGCCATCGTGGGCCTCGTTCAGCGGCGCTCGGAGCTCCAGCAGGAGCGGCAGATCGACGTGGACGTGGCCCAGCAGGGCGCCGCGAACCAGCCGGCCGGCTACAACGCGGGCAACTTCACGCCCGAATATGCGAAGCAGATCGAGCAGGCCCTTTCCGCCGACGAAAGCGCCAACCTGACGGTCGCGGCGGACAAGATCATCGGCCAGCAGAAGGCGGCGACGGCCGTGGCGCGCTCCATCCGGATCACCGTTCCGGAGCAGGGCGTCCGCATCCGGCTGCAGCGCCCGCTCGTCATCCAGCCCGACGCCGCGCTGCGGGTCACCTTCCGCTCCCTTCCCGCCTCCCCGTGGCACAAGGCCGGCAACCTCCTCCTGGTGCTGGGCGTGCTGGCGATCAGCGGAATAGTTGCTAAAACTTTGTCATCCCGAGCGTAGCCGAGGGATCTCCTCCCGAACAGTTTATTGCCCCTTGATGCAAAATCCTGCTAAAGTGCTGCCCATGTTCCTCACCCTCACCCTCAATCCCGCCATCGATTTGACTGTCCTTGTGAAGCCACCGCTCGCGCTTGGAGCCATCTGCAGCGTGACCGGTGAAACCCGCACGCCCGGCGGCAAGGGCGTGAACGTGGCTAAAATGATTGCGGCAAATGGCAAGTCGGTGACGGCCGGCGGTCTGCTCGGGAAAAAGGACCTGCCCTTCTACGATGGCGCGTTAACGCCGGCCGGCATCGCCTGCCGGTTTTTGGCCGTGCCCTTCGCGACACGGACCAACACCATGCTCACGGATGGCGCCGGACGCGAACTGAAGCTTAACAAACCCGGGTTTCCAGAGCTGGATTTCCCCGACGGCCCCCTGATTGCCTACGCCGAAACACTGGCTATACCGGGAACCGTTGTCATCCTGAGCGGCTCGCTGCCGGTCCGCTTTCCGGCCGACACCTATGCGCGGCTGATCCGGATCTTCCGCAAGGCCGCCTGCGTCACCGTGCTCGACACCTCCGGCCCCGCCCTGCCGGCCGGGCTCGCGGAAAAGCCTGATGTGATCAAACCCAACCGGCACGAGTTGGAGCAGGTCCTGGGCCGGCGGCTGGAATCGACTGACGCCATCAAGGATGCCTTGCGCGAGCTAGCGGGGAGACATGAAGTGGTGATCCTGTCGGACGGCCCCGCCGGCGCCTGGTTTGCCTCAAGCGGAGCCCTACTCTACGCGCCATCCCCGGACGTCCCGCGCGTGGATACGACGGGCGCCGGCGACACCCTGCTCGGCCAGTTCTGCGCCGACTACTTTCCCGCCCGAACCCTGACGCCCGAAATCGCCGCCCGCGCCGTGGCCGCCGGCGCCGCCGCCGTGGAGCAGCAGGGCACGCCGGTCCTTTCATTGGCGCGCGTGCGGGAGCTGGAGCGGACGGTCGCCGTGATCAATCGCGCCGCCTATTCGTAGCCGCGCCTGCTAAGGCGCGGTCTTTCGCCATGTCCACCGCTTATCAGCGGCGGCTACCTATGACGGCGGCGAAGGGACTCGCCGCCCTACCTGCCAGTTGCACATATTCTTCAGGTAGGGCGCTCGGTCCCGTGAGCGCCGCATGATCAAGCGGAACGAGGGCGGCCCTCAATCGTCGGCGGTGCGGACGAGCAGGCCGGCCTCGGCAAACGCCTTCTTCCAGCCGGCAATTGTTTCCTTTTCAGGGACAGCCGCCGGCGGCGCCGTTTCCGCCAGGCCCAGCCGCGCCCGCTTGCCCTCACCCAGCCGGTGATAGGGCAACAGATCCACTCCAGCAAGCCTGCCCTGAGCCTGTCGAAGGGGCCCGGTAAGCCCGGCCGCCAATTCCGCCACGGCGGCAATATGATCGGGCCGGGCATTGCAGCCGGGAATGAACGGCAGCCGCAGGACGATCGTCGCCCCGGCCTCAGACAACCGGCTCAAATTGTCCAGGATCGGCTTCAGCGCCACGCCCGTGAAGGTTTCATGCCGAAGCGGATCCATCTCCTTGAGATCATACAGGAACAGGTCGGTCAGCGGGAGTATCGCCTCCAGCCGGCTCCAGGAACAGCAGCCTGACGTCTCGACCGCCGTATGCAGCCCCTCCTCCCGGGCCGCCCGTAGCAGCGCGGCGGCGAACTCGGGCTGCAGCAGGGGCTCGCCGCCCGACAGCGTCAAGCCGCCGCCCGACTCCGTATAAAACAAGCGGTCCTTGACCACCTCGTCCATGACGGCTCCCGCGGTCATGGTCCGCCCGGCCATCTCAAGCGCCCTCGTAGGACAGGCGGCCACGCAGGCGCCGCACACGTTGCAGCGCGCCCGGTCCAGGGTATGGCGCCCCGCCTTGTCGATCGCATGGGCTCCGCTCGCACAGGCTTTGACGCACAAGCCGCAGCTCACGCACAGGCCCGAGCTGTATAGCAATTGGGCCTGGGGGTCGATCCCCTCGGGGTTGTGACACCAGAGGCAGCGCAGCGGGCAGCCCTTGAAAAAAACCGTGGTCCGGATCCCGGGACCGTCAAACAGCGAAAACCGCTGGATGTCGAACACGAGCCCCTTCACGGACCGAAAATCGGAATGAGTCATGAGTCGCCGCTTCTTTTTTACAGCCGCGCGTGCGAACGCCGCCGGATCACGTCGTCCTGAACTTCCTTGTCCAGATGAACGAAGTACTGGGAGAACCCGCTCACCCGCACCACCAGATCGCGATGGTTCTCGGGATTTTTCTGGGCCTCCATCAGCAACTCATTGCCGGTGAAGTTGAACTGCAGCTCCGGCACGCGTTTTTGGACAAACGCCTTCATCAGCGTGGTGAACACCTTGGTGCCGCCCGCTCCCTGGAAGAACGAGGGCTCGAACTTCATGTTGATCACGCTGCCCGTCAGCACCCGCTGATAGTCGGGCTTGGCGACCGAGTTCAGGAGAGCCGTGGGCCCGTTCATGTCCCTGCCGAAATAGGGACTGGCCGCGTCGGACAGCGGCGTAAAGGCGTGGCGGCCGTCCGGAGTGGCTCCCACTTCCTTGCCGGCCGGGATGTTGCTCGTGTTGGCCGCCATGGCCGAGACAAACCGGCCGCCGTCGATGGTCCTGTGCTTCAGGCATTCGCGGGCGGTCCAATCGACCAGGAACACGGCCAGGTCGTCGACCCGGTCGTCATCGTTGCCGTATTTCGGCGACTGGTTGATCAGCATCTGCCGCAGCGGCTCACGGCCCGCAAAATCGGCCGTCATGGCCTCCAGCAACTCATCGAACCCGATCTTCTTCTCCTCGAAGACCAGGGTCTTGATCACCGCGAGCGAATCGGCGGTGGTGCCCAGCCCCATAACGGCAATGCCGTGCATGCGCTTGAACTCGGAGCCGCCATCGTTGATGTCCCTGGCGCGGCCGATGCAATCGCGGGTCATGGCCGAAAGGAAGGGGTCCGGAAAACGATCGACGGGAAACTTCGCAATATAGGCGTTGACGTTCTCCGTGTGCCTGGCTATCGAATCCCGCATTTCCTGCAGGAAGGCCTCGTGCACCTGGTCGAACGTGAGGCCCTGGCGGCCGCGCAACTTCTCCATGGCGTTGACCAGTTGAATCGGCATGTTGTAGCGGCTATCGGTCCAGGCCTGCTGCCGCCCGGGCAACATGGTTTCGATGCAGCCCACCATGCAGTGGTCGCGGGCGACCTCGAGGGGAATTCCGATCTCCACGAGCCCCGGGATCAGCACATGATCGTTGAAAATGGCGGGAAAACCCACGCCTGTGCGAATCACCTCGAAGCAGGCGTTGTAGAACGTTTCCGGCGTTCCGTCATGGAACCGGGCGGAAAGGTTCGTGTGGGGCGACTGCACCAGCCCGGTGGCTTCGAGGCCGATAAACGACAGCTCGTTCGTGGCGTCCCTGCCGTCGGGGGTCACCCCGCCGATGCAGATATTCTGCACGCCCATGTTCTCGGCCAGCTTGATCCACAGATGGCAGATCAGGTCGAGCGCCTCGCCGCGCGTCAGGATGGCGGCCTCAATATCGCGCCGATAAAAGGGCAGCAGGTACTGGTCGATCCGGCCCAGCGCCATGTGGTAGCGGGATTCGCTCTCGAAGCACAGGTGGGTGAAGGCCACCAGCTGAACCGCCTCGTGGAAAGTCCGGGGCGGCTCCCAGGCCACATTCCGGGCCACGGCCGCCAATTCGGCCAGTCCGCGCCGCTCAGCCGCCTCGGCCCAGCGTTTCATCCAGCCCGAAAAAGCCTCGAGCGTGGCGATCATGGCTTGGAGGGCGGCCTGCTCGCGCGCGTC
>CAIKKV010000553.1 GCA_903828035.1 uncultured bacterium | reverse complement strand
TTCCCCCCACAAACCCGGAAGCGCCGATTTTGTGATGATGGCGACGACCGGCGAGGCGAGGTGGACTTAATGTCCCCGAAGCCGCGCTGGGTGGCGCCAGCGCACAAAAGCGTCCGCCAGGTCGTTGCCGAAACGCCACAACCCGCATCACGCAACTTAACCCCCGAGCACGAAACTGGCCCATGTGTTCGAGCTGTTTGCCCTGAATCAGAGGCGCTTCAACTGGGGGCCCTGGGGCGTGTCCTTGACGGTCCAGCCCAGCGCGGCCAGTTCATCGCGGATGCGGTCGGACTCGGCCCAGTTCTTGGCCTGCCTCGCTTCCTGCCGGCGCAGAACCAGGGCCTGCACGCGGTCATCCACCTGATCGGCGGGCCGCGAAAGCACACCCAATACGGAATCCATCTCCCGGAAAAGTCCCAGAATGGCAGCGGCCTCGGACGGGCTGAGCCGCCCCTCGTTCGCTGCCCGGTTCCCCTGCAAAACCAGGTCGAACAGGGCGCTGAGCGCCTGGGAAATGGACAGGTCGTCCTCCAGGCTTTCAAAAAAGAGACTCTTGGCCTGCTCCGCATACGCGGGCAAAACGCCCGGGGCCGGGGCCCCAGGGCCGGCTACCTGCTCTAGGCGCGCCTTGAACTCATCCAGGCGCTCCAGCGCCGCGCGGGCGCCATCGAGTGCATCGAAGCAGAAGTTCAACGACTGCCGGTAGTGGGCTGACAGGAGCACGTAGCGAATCTCCCGCCCGGTATATCCCTTGGCCAGGATATCGCGGAGGGTGAAGAAGTTGCCCAGCGACTTGGACATCTTCTTGCCCTCCACCACCAGGTGGGCGCAATGCAGCCAGTAGCGGACAAACTGCTTGCCCGTGGCCGCCTCGCTCTGGGCCATTTCGTCCTCATGGTGCGGAAAGGCGTTGTCCACGCCTCCGGTATGAATGTCGAAGGATTCTCCCAGGTATTTCATGCTCATGGCCGAACATTCGATATGCCAGCCGGGCCGCCCCCTGCCCCACGGCGAATCCCAGGCCACATCCCCATCCTTTTCGTCCCAGGCTTTCCAGAGGGCGAAATCGGCCAGGTTCTCCTTCTCGTACTCATCCTGAGCCACCCGGGCGCCCGCCTTCAGGCCGGATTTATCCAGGTGGGCCAGTTTTCCGTATTCGGGGAAGCGGGAAATACTGAAGTAGACGGACTTGTCCTCGGATTGATAGGCAAAGCCCTTGCGCATCAGCGTGTCGATCAGGGTGATCATTTCGGGAATGTGATCGGTGGCCGCGGGATAACATTCCGCCGGCTCGATGGCCAGGGTTTTGAGGTCCTGGAAAAACGCGTCCTTGAATGTCCGGGTGAAGTCGCGCAAGGGCACGCCAGCCTGCATGGCTCCGCGTATGGTCTTGTCGTCCACATCGGTGAGGTTCATCACCTGGGTGACGGCGAAGCCGGCATGTTTCAACACGCGCCGAAGCAGATCCTCGAAGATGTACGCGCGGAAATTGCCGACATGGGCGAAATTATAGACCGTGGGGCCGCAGGTATAAAAGCCGACCTTGCCCGCCTCAAGAGGCGCGAAGGGTTCCAGCCGGCGACTCAGCGTATTGAAAAAGCGCACGGTTACAACGACACGGCGCCCGAGTAGGTCCAGTTGATGGCGGCGTCACGGGCCACGCCGATCACATCGCCGACCTTGCCTCCGGAGACCTTCTCGATCCACTGGCCCTGAATATTGCGGGCGGACATCACAAAGGAAACGGAGCTCCCTGATACGGTAACGGTTCCCTGGAGGACGCCGACGATTTCAACGGGAATCCCGACGCGACTGGTGCCCTTGACGCTGTACTGGGCGATGACGACATCACCCTGGCGGGGCGCTGTTCCCAGATCGCCGCTGGCGGAGCGCAGGCTGCCAATCTTGCCGGAATAGGTCATCCCGTCGCTATCGATGATCGAAATCAGATTGCCTTCCTGCATGATCGTCAGGGACAGGATCTTGGTTCCCGTGGTGCCGTGCGTTGTGCTGGAGTTGGAGCCAGGCGTGACCACGGTCCCGGTCGTCTGGAAGACGCTGTAACTGGCCCGGATAGCCTCTCCGACCTCAACCGTCACACCGCCCATGTTGATGCTCCAGGCGCCGGACCCGTAGCTGATCGACCCGTTGATCGTGCCGAGCCCGCTATCGGGAATCAACCCGCCGGTTCCGTTATCCGTGAACACGACACCGCCCGCGGTGATTTGCAACGACCCGGGAACCACATTCGGGAGCAACTTCCCGCTAAAGCTGTTACCCCCATCGCCGTTCGCGATGGTCACGGGACCGACAGGAACGGCGGTTGACCCGGCGGTGTTGGTTGA
>CAIKKV010000552.1 GCA_903828035.1 uncultured bacterium | reverse complement strand
GGGCGGGAGCGCATCCGCCGCGCCCGGCCCGACCTGGCCATCCTTCAGCCGGGCCCCCTGCGCAAGGCGGCGGTCGTGTTTTTCCTGGTGCTGGTCGGACTCTTCACGGGCCGGTTCCTGAACATCGAGCCGGGGCTGCTGGCCCTCGCGGGCGCCGTGGTCATGGCCATCGTCGTCAAGCGGGAGGCCCACGAGATCCTGGCGTATGTGGAGTGGAACACGATCTTCTTCTTTATCGGCCTGTTCATGCTGATCTTCGGCCTGGAGCACACCGGGGTTTTCCAGTGGATGGGGCAACTGCTGTTGAAGATGACGGGCGGCAACCTGTTCATCACGGCGATCGCGATCCTGTGGTTCAGCGCCGTGGCATCGGCCATCGTGGACAACATCCCGCTGGTGATGGCCATGATTCCGCTCGTGCAGAGCATGGGGCCCGCCTTTGCCCGGCAGATGGGGCTTGAGGGGCAGGAGGCGTTGATCGGCACGCAGATCCTGCAGCCCCTGTTCTGGTCGCTGGCGCTGGGCGCCTGCCTGGGCGGCAACGGCACGCTGATCGGAGCTTCGGCGAACGTGGTGATCGCCCAGGTGGCCCGGCGCAACAACCAGCCCTTTTCCTTCTGGGATTTCTGCAAGCTGGGAGTTCCGCTGACGCTGCTCAGCCTGGTTCTGTGCTCAGGCTATATCTACCTGCGGTACTTTCACCGGTAAGGAGCCGCCCAGCGTGGAGGCGCGGGGCAGCAGGGTCCCCGGCTTCCGGATCTGCTGGCAGGGCGGCCTTGCCGCCCGGTCTTTCATCCGCGTGAGAAGCAGGCGGAAAGCCTCCGCGCCCTGGATGTCGTCATGGGTGGTGACGGTGGAGATGGGCAGGGTGTTGTATTCCCCGATGATCGAGTTTCCCGAGCCCATGACCGCCGCGCTCCCCGGAACCGACAGGCCGAGCTTCAGCGCGGCCCGCATGGCGAGGGCCGCCAGGGCGTCGTTTCCGAGGAGGGCGTCGAACTGCCCCTGGCGGGCAAGAAGGAAATCATGGATGGCGCCTTCCATTTCGGCGAGGTCGGGCGACTTTCCGGCTGCGGCCTGGGGCAGGGTGAGGATCAGGGGCGCGGGAAGGCCGGCGGCCGAGATGGCCGCGAGGGCGCCCTGCTCCCGCAGGTGGTTGCTCCGGCCGCTGGGGGAGGGCGTGATGAGGCAGAGGCGCCGCCGGCCGGTTTCAACCAGATGCTGAACCTGCGTCCGGCCGACGCCGGCGTAGTCGTGGCAGATGTCGTCGCACTCGAAGTCGAGGAGCGCGGCCCCGTCAAACGTCACCAGCGGGAAGCCGGATTCGGCCAGCTTGCGCAGCTCCGCGTGGGGGCCGTGTTCGGACGGGTAGACCAGCAGGCCGTCCACGCCGCGATCCATCAGGGCCCGGATGCGCAGGTCCTCCGACTCCGAGGTGTCGGGGTGGCAGCCGAGCATGAGGGCGTAGCCCTCTTTTCCGGCGGCTTCCTCGGCGCCGGCGAGCCGGTTGTGGGCGCTGCCGAGCCCCAGGGCCGTGGCGATCATGCCGATGGTGAGCGTTTCGCCGGAGCGGAGGGCCCGGGCGGAGAGGTTGGGGCGGTAGCCCAGCTCCTCCACGGCGGACAGGACGCGCTTGCGCGTCTCCGCGGAGGCCCAGCAGGAGGGGTGGCCGTTCAAAACCTGACTGACGGTGGCCAGGCTCACGTGTGTCCGGGCCGCCACATCGGCCAGCGTGACGCGCTTCCCCCTCTTTGCCCCGGCCGCGCTGCTGAGTTCCTCTTTTGACATAACAGGAACTATAGACGCAAGCGCCTGTTTTGGAAACATAAAAGAAGGGACAGGCGCGAAGGCCCTACCCCTCGAAGGGAGTCCCTTTTTTGACCGTGGAGATCACCTCGATCACGGCCACCGCCTGGTCGAGCGTGACGGGGTAGGCCTTGCCCTTGCGGACGCTGTCGAAGAGGTAGTCCCAGACGGAGGTCATGGAGCATTTCAGCTTGGGGGCCACCTCGATTTCCTTTTCGATCCAGGCCAGGGTGTCCCCGCCGCCGAATCCGCTGTCGGGCGTTCCCGGATCGGCCTTCCGCCGGGGCGGCTTGACCTTGGGGTCCCAGTAGCGAAGCGAGATGGTCTTGCCCGAGGCTTTGAGCGCGCCCTTGGTGCCGGAGACCAGGTACTCGGGCTCGCTGATGGCGCTGCCGCCGCTGATCTCGAGGTCGACGAGCAGGCCCTTGTCATTGTCCATGATGATCTTGAGATGGTCCTCGGCGTCGCCGGCGGCGGCGATCCGCTTCAGGTTGCTCCAGACATTCACGGTGGCGGGCGGGGCGCCGAGGAACTGGAGCGCGTGGTCGATGATGTGGGGGCCCCAGTTGAGAAGCTGGCCGCCGCCGAACTCGAGAAGCGTCTGCCAGTCGTTGCGGCGGGAAAAGCTGTTGCGGCGCAGCTTGATCTCGAACACCTCGCCCAGGATGCGGGAGGCGATGATTTCGCGGACGTGCTGGAAAAGCGGCTCGTAGCGGCGGTTGTGGCGGATGAACAGGGCGTCGTGGTGCTTGGCGGCTTCGGCGCGCAGCTTGTTGGCCTCGGCGTAGGTCATGCACATGGGCTTTTCCTGGAACACGATCTTGTCGGCCTTGAGGGCCTGCATGGCGTGCTTGAAGTGATCGCAGGAGCGGCTGGCCACGCTGATCAGCTCGATGTCGGGATCGGCCAGCATGTCCTCGTAGCGGGCGTACGTTTTGCAGCCGTGGGCGGCGGCGGCCTTTTCGCGCCGGGCGGGCAGGAGGTCGCAGACGGCGGCGATGCGGAACTTGCTTTCGCGGCCCTTCAGCTCGGCGGCCTGCATGTCGCAGCCGGCGCGTCCATAACCCAGAATTCCAATCGCGATCGGTTCCACCTTGGCCATGGTCATCCTCCTAAAAGACTCGTGCAAAAAACGTATTGTGCGGGCCTGAATGGGTAAAGTCAAGTTTGACACGCAAGGCCCCAAATCCCCGCCTAAGGGCCGCTGTCACATGGTTATCCTCATCGTATTCCTAATCGTCATCTAGGCCTGGCGGGGTGGCGTGATGCCCAAGGCCCCCTCCTGGAAGCCACTCACGCGCCGGTCATTCACCCGATGGGCTAGCTCCGGTCCAGGCTCGAGCGCACCATTTTCGCAAGCTGGTCGCGGTTGAAGGGCTTGGGCAGGAAGTTCATCTCCTTTTCCAGCATGCCGCGATCGGTGATGACGTCGGCGGCGTAGCCGGAGACGAAGAGGCACCTCAATCCGGGGCGCTGAGCCGTCAGCCGCTTGGCCAGCTCGGGCCCGCTGAGGCCGGGCATCACCACGTCGGTGAGCAGCAAGTCGACCTCGCTGAGGCGCTTGGCGGCCAGGCGGAGGGCCTTGTCCGGCGTCTCGGCGGGCAGGACCCGGTAGCCCAGGCTCTCCAGCATCCGCTGGCCCACGGACAGGATGGTCGGCTCATCCTCCACGAGCAGGATCGTTTCGAGGCCCTTGGCGTTGGGCGTGGCGGCGACAGGGGCCGGAGTCGCGCGCACCTCGCCTTGATGCCGGGGAAGGTAGATCGAGAAGCTCGTGCCCTTTCCCGGCTCGCTCTCGACGGTGATAAAGCCGTTGTTCTGCTTGACGATGCCATAGACGGTCGCCAGGCCAAGGCCCGTGTGCGCGCTTCCGCCTTTGGTCGTGTAGAACGGCTCGAAAATGTGCGAAACGGTTTCCGGGGTCATGCCGCTGCCCGTGTCGCTGACCGTGAGAACCACGAAATCGCCGGGAGCGGCGTCCACGTGCAGGGAGCAGAAGGGCTCGTCGAGGGCCTGGCTGCGGGTGGCGATGGCGAGTGTGCCCACCCCGGCGATGGCGTCCCGCGCGTTGATGGCGAGGTTGGTCAGGATCTGGTCGAGCTGGGCGGGATCCATCCGGATCATCGCGGGGCGGTCTTCGGGCTTCCAGTCCAGCTCGACGTCCTCGCCGATCAGGCGCTGCAGGAGCGTCAGCATGCTTTTTGCGGCTTCGTTCAGGTCGAGGATCCGGGGCGCAATGGTTTGTTTACGGGCGAAGGCCAGCAGCTGGCGGGTGAGGGCGGAGGAGCGCCGGGCGGCATTCCGGATCTCGGAAATATCGTTGTGCAGCGCCGAGGAGGGAGCGGCCCCTTCCAGCGCCATTTCGGCATAGCCGAGGATCACCTGGAGCATGTTGTTGAAGTCGTGCGCCACGCCGCCGGCGAGGCGGCCGACCGATTCCATTTTCTGCGCCTGCTGGATCTGGGACTCCATCCGGAGCTGCTCGGTGATGTCGCGTTTGACGGCCACATAGTTGACGATCGTGCCGGCCTCATTGTGAACCGGGGAAATGGTGGCCTCTTCGGTGTAGAGGGAGCCGTCCTTGCGCTTGTTGTCGAAGGTGCCCTTCCAGGGTTTTCCGTTGGAAATGGTTTCCCATAAGTCATGGTAGAAGGCCGCGTCCTGGCGTCCGCTTTTGAGGAGGCGGGGGTTTTTCCCGATCGCTTCCTCGCGGGTGTAGCCGGTGCTCCGCTCGAAGGCCGGATTGACGAATTGAATGGTTCCATCCGGAGCCGTGATGACGATGACCTCGCCGGTCTGGTCGATGGCCGTCATCAGCCGCTCGTGTTCCGCCTCGGCCTGTTTGCGGTCGGTGATGTCATCGAAAACCGTGGCGAACTGGTCCTTGCCGGGGGAGAAGGCGGAGATGCGGAAGGCTTTTCCAAGCGGCTTGAACAGGGCTTCGAACTGCGCGGAACTTCCGGTCGCCACGACCCGGGCGTAGATATCGAGGTAGGGCGCGTCCGCTTTTCCGTAGAGGGTGCTGGCCTTGGCGCCCACGACGCGGTCCGCCTTCAAGCCGAGAATCGACTCGTAGGCCGGATTGACAGCGGTGATCAGGTAGTCCACGGCCTTTCCGGCCGGGTCGTAGAGCAGGCGGTGGAGAGCCACGCCTTCGTTCATGGAGGTGTACAGGTTCCGGTACTGCTCTTCGCTCTTCCGCAGCGCCTCTTCCGCCTTTTTCTGATCTTCGACCATGTTCAGAAGGACCTGCCGGGCCTGCTGGGCCTGCGTGAGCAAGTGCGCCATCTCGACCTGGGCCTTCCGGGCCTGCTCCTCCGCCAGCCGGCGGTCCGTGATATCCGTATGGGTGCCGGTCATCCGCACGGGGCGTCCCGCCGGGGTGCGGACGGACACCTTGCCGCGGGTCAGGACCCAGCGGTAGTCGCCCGTTTTTGTTTTCAAACGCTGCTCGATCCGGAAGAAGGGGCTGCGGCCTTCCAGGTGCTCCGCAAGGGCTTCCTGGGCGGCGGGAAGGTCGTCGGGATGCACCATGGCGTTCCAGGAAGACACCGCCTCGCGAAACTCCTCCGGGGAGTAGCCGAACATTTCGCAGCCGCGGGGGCTCAGGAAAACCGCATGGGTGCGCAGGTCCTCATCCCAGAGGCCGTCGTGGGCGCCTTTCATGGCGAAATCCAGGCGCTCTTCGCTCTCCCGCAGCGAGGCCTGCTGCTGCAGGATGCCCTGATCGATTCGCCGCAGCAGGACGAACAGCGTTCCGAACAGCGCGGCCATCAGGATCAGGCCGCCTCCGAGGCCCAGGGCCATCAGGCGGGTTTGCTCCGCCTTCAGCGGCGAGATGTTGTGGAGCACGATGAGGTCGGCCATTTCGGCGCCGGCCACGTCTTTCAGCGGAGAGGCGACGGCGCGCCAGGCCTGGCCGTTGAAGCTCACTTCGGCGCTGGCATCGCCGAGGGGGCGATCTTGCCTGCCGACAAATTGATCGGCTTCGGCGGGAAAGCGGGGCAGGGTGGAATAAATCAGCACGTTGGAGGGGAAGCGATCCCATCCCCCGCTGAAGCCTGCATTCCGGGAGCTCTCGTCCCAGGCTGTCCGGTTCAGCGCCGACTTTCGGAGGGTCAGCGCGAGTTCGACGCCGGCCAGATCATGCAGGATGGCCAGGATGTCATCGATCTCCTTGCCGAGCTCCAGGAAGCCGATAATCGCGCCTTCCTCGCGGACCGGATGAACCGACCGCAGGGTGATCGTTCCGTGATCGTCCAGCTCGAGGCCCGAGGCGGTCTTGCCGGTGCGCGCGGCTTCCAGCAGGGTGAACCGGTTGACTTGATCGCCCCTTGCTTTCGGGTTGTGAAGGCGCAGGAGAACCATCCGGTCCGGGCTTATAATGGAGAAATGGGTGGCGTCGTGCTCGGTTTGGAGCTGGTCGAAAACCGGCTTGAACTTGGCCAGAAGGTGTTCCGAATCCCGGGTTTTCAAGCCGGCGCGCAGATCCGGATCCCGGATCAGGACCTCCCCCAGGGCGGCGAGCGTCCGCGATTGCTCCGCCACCAGGGCGGCCAGGTCGCCGGAGACATCCGCCAGCGCCTCCTGGCTGGCCTGTTTCAGGGTGACGCGCTGTTGCTCCAGCATCAAGGCGCAGAAGCAGGCGACGAGGAGGATCAGCCCCGTGATCAGGGGCGTCATCAGGCGGCGCTGGATGGGCTTGACCGAGACTGCCGTCTCCACGCGGGAGGCGATGATTTCCGCCGCCAGCAGGATCAGGAGCGCCAGCATCAGGCCGGCGGGCAGGACAATCTGGGCGATGACATCCCATTTCCAGGAGCGGGCGTCGACATCCATCCCCAGCACGGCGATCAACCGGCCGGAAACGGGATCGACGACCGGAACCAGGGCGGAGATCCAGGTTCCCCAGCGATCGGAGGCCGGCCCTTCGACGACCGCGGAGCCCGTGTTGAATGTGCGGAAAAGCCCGTCCGTCGTCTCCGCATAGGCCTGCCCGGGGGGGGAATAGTCGGCCGAGTTGGGCGGCTCGGAATCCACATGGAAGAAAAACGACCCGTCCGGCCGCCGGCCGAGCAGGTACAGGAACCGGCACTGCCGGTTGGCCTCCCGGGCCTTGGTGAGCTGCTCCTTCAGCCTCAGGTAGCCCGGCGAAAGAAGGTCGGCTTCGGATCCGGCGAGCGCCACGACCTGGTCGGGCAAAATCATCTGCTCGACCAGCTGCGCCTGTTGCAGCAGG
>CAIKKV010000551.1 GCA_903828035.1 uncultured bacterium | reverse complement strand
TATAAGTTCACCATCGACTGGATGCCCGGCCAGACTGAGTTCGCGCTGTGCATGCAGGGTCAAATCGATGGACGCAAAGCCGCCTTCACCGGGGATAACATTTTCGGCGATCCTGAAGATCCGGCACAAACCGGCCACGAAGCCATGGTCGCGCACAACAGTGCCATCCTCGAGGAAGGCTATATTTACGGCGCGGAGTATTTAAGCCGGCTGGCACCCGACATGATGGTTGGGGGCCACTCCTTTGTCATGGACCGGCCCACTGCATTCATCGAGCGCTACCGGAAGTGGTCCTATGAGATGCGCGACGCTTTCCAGGCCCTGAGTTCAGATTCGGACTACCGCTACTGGTTCGATCCGTTCTGGGTGCGCGCGGAGCCTTATCGAACGGCTTTGCGACCCGGACAGGACACAACCATAAACCTGCATGTGCGCAATTTTCGCCCGCGCAAGCAAATCCACCGCATTAAAATCCACGCCCCGCCTGGCTTGGCGGCCGAACCGGCTGTCATCGAAGGAGAACTTGCGCGCGACTCCAGCGGCTCCTTTCCCATTCGCATCAAAGCCGCAGCCGACGCGAAGCCCGGAATTCGCATTGTTGCGTTGGATGTCACTCTCGATGGTCGCAGCTATGGCGAGTTGTTCGACTTTGTCGTGGGTGTAAATCCGGAAAACGAAACCGTGAAGTGAAGGCTTCCAGGCTGAATACACTCAAATTAACGCATTGATATACTATGAAGGAAAATACACTGTCACTGAAAGCGGCTCAAACTCTCTCAGAATCGAACACCCGCATCACCCGCCGTCATTTTCTCGCGGGCGCAAGTGTGGCGGCATTCGCCGGCATTAACATTGTCGAGAGTCATGTGCTGGGCGCCGGGAATCAACCCGCGCCCAGCGAGCGACTGAACCTCGCCGGCGTCGGGATAGGCGGGGTCGGGCATGGGCAATTGCAGGAGCTCGCAAAAGCCGGATTCCGGATCGCCGCCTTGTGCGATGTGGACGAGGTTTATGCCAAAAAAACGTTTGACCTGTGGCCGCAAGCCCGCCGGTACCGGGATTTCCGGGAAATGCTGGAAACCGAAGCGGACAAGATCGACGCCGTGTATGTCGGCACTCCCGATCATACCCATGCGAGCATCACCCTGGAGGCGTTGCGGAAGAAAAAAGCCGTGGTATGCGTGAAGCCGCTGACACGCACCGTGCAGGAATTGCGCATTGTGACCGAAACCGCCCGGAAGGCCGGCGTGGCGACGCAGGTAACGGCGGCCCCGAACACAGACGAAACGGCCTGCCGCACATGCGAGTTGATCTGGGCGGGAGCCATCGGGCACGTCCGGGAGGTTCACATCTGGTCCAACCGCCCCTGGTGGCCGCAGGGGATGCGGCGTCCGCCCGGCGTCGATGCCATTCCCGCAACGCTGGATTGGAAACTCTGGCTGGGGCCCGCGCCCGAGCGCCCGTTCAAAGATGTGTGGCCCGAGGGCGCCTTGGAGATGGCCCAAATTAACGCGTATCGCAATGGCAAGGGCCTGTCGCGCGGGGTCTATCATCCATTTAATTTCAGGGGCTGGTGGGATTTCGGCTCCGGTGCGCTGGGCGACATGGGCTGCCATCATTTCAACACCCCATTCCGGGCGCTCAAGCTGGTTTATCCAACCACCATCCAGGCGACCGCCTCGCGGTTGTTCGAAGAAGCCGCGCCCCTGGCATCGATCGTGACTTACGACTATCCTGCCCGGGCGGGGATGCCGCCCGTTCGCGTGATCTGGTATGATGGAGGGCTGAAACCAGCCACGCCACGCCCGCAGGGCAATCAACCCTTAGGCGATGAGGGTGTCATTTATGTCGGGGACGAAGGCAATATGCTGGGTCAGGAAATCCTGGACCCGGCGCGGGAAAAGAAATTCAAGGACGTGCCCAAAACATTGGAGCGCCGGGGCGGCACCTGGAAGGAATTCATGGAAGCGTGCAAAGGAGGCCAGAAGGCGGGCTGCAATTTTGACTGGGCCGGCCCGCTCACGGAAACGGTGTTGCTCGGCAACGCAGCCATTCGCAGGGAAAAATTACTCGAATACGATGCCGCCGCCATGAAATTCACCAACGACGAAAAAGCCAATCGATATCTGGCGGCGCAGTATCAAAACGGATGGAAATTGGAGGCGTGAAGCGGCTTGGGAAACCTGCAACGATCCGGAATGCCAGTCTGAGAACCCGACAGTGCCCAGAGCGGTGGACGGTGTATTGACTGCCATTATGAGCCGCGAGGCAACTAGGCGGCGCGTCAGACTCACCCTGGATGAAGTGATCAAGAAGAACCTGCGTTGGTGGCATCTTTGAACCCGAAGGCATCGCGGATTTCGTGATTCTACCCGGCAAAGTATTTTTTACCAAAATGGATACCCGCAGCCACACCGATGACTACAACGGCTATGGCCGGGATCGCGACCAACGGGAGTTCGATGACAGTATGCGGCATGCGCGGAGTGGGGACTGCGGCGGGGGCGGCTTCCATGCGGTTGATAGTTGCCATGAGTGCAACAAAACACAACTGCCGCAACGCTGTCCAGCGAGAGGCGTTGGCAAACAGGCGCGGATGCGCTGGGAGTTTTTACCACGATACTTCGTTAAC
>CAIKKV010000550.1 GCA_903828035.1 uncultured bacterium | reverse complement strand
GGCAATGTCCTCATTAAAAGTCCTTACCAACAAGCAGTTGAACGTGCGAACTTGGAGGGGATGAAAAAATCACGCATGCAAACACCCTGGAAGAAAGGAATTCGGCTCACCCTGATTGTTTTTCGCGGTTTTTCAATTTTGTTCCATACTTTTTGACCACTTTTGGCGCACGTATCCATAAATGCGCATTCATGCTCAAACGGAAGTAATTATGGCAAAGGTGAAACAGAAAAGCAAAACGAAAATACTGCTGGTGGATGATCATCCGCTGGTGCGAAAATCTTTGGCCGAGATTATTTCGCGGGAACCTGAATTTGGCGGATGCCGGCAAGATGCTGCAGGCAGCCATTCGCTGGAACGTCTCCAAAGGCGCCTGCTGTCCCCTGGCGTTGGGGAAAGCCAAGCCGATAAAATCTCTGGATGGCGGGTGGCGGAGGAGAGCCCGGGCTGAGATGATCTGCGTGTTGCTTGCCGGGATGTCATGGTCCCACATGACAATCGTGTAGTGGTTTGACACGACAGAAACATCATGGTCTGGCAGGATAGACAGCCCGCATGCGATCGGTTAGAACAAGCCGCCAATGGGAGATGGCAATTGATGTTACCAACGGACCTCAGGATGGCCCTTATGAACTGGCACGCTCCCTCTCAAAGCTCCCTATTCAACGGCCGCCTGCGCCGCCATCAGACAAATTCACTTTGCAGTAATGCGATATGACCTGGCGGATTTATTCTGGACGGTTGAGTGGCAGAAAGCCACGGGAAATAATTTATTCATGACAACCCGCAATTACAGCTAGCGCGCCCCCCTTGCTGTGGTGGTGAACAACGACCCCGCCCAGGTCAAAATGTTGTCTGGGCTGCTTGGGGCGGAAGGATTGGATGTCCAGGTCTTTGAAAGTGCGGCAGGCGCACTGGCATCCATGGAGGGGCAGAGCCCTCCCGCCATCATCGTCACTGAACTCTATATGACGGGCATTGACGGCTGGCGCTTCTGCCGCCTGTTGCGTTCGTCCGAATACGCCGCCTTCAACCAGGTTCCCATCCTTGTGGTCTCAGCCACATTCGACGGCGACGAGGTCTGCCGCATTGCCGCCGACCTGGGAGCCGATGGCTTTCTTCCCGCCCCGGTGGACGGTCAGCGATTCTGCAAACAAGTGCGGGCCATCCTGGGTGGGGAGCCGATGCACACGCCCCTGCGCGTTCTGATCGTGGACGACTATGATCCTCTCTGCGAACTGCTCCAGGAGTTTTTCACCAACCACGGCTATGAGGTTTCAACGGCATCCACGTGCCGGGCAGCCGTCGAGGCTTTTCGAAAAAACCAGTTTGACATCGCGGTGCTGGACTACCACCTGCCCGATGGTTTGGGCGACGCCCTCCTCGACACTTTCCGCTCTGAGCGGCCCGACTGCGTTTGCCTGATGATGACCAGCAACACCGGACCCGACCTGGCTCTGGACTTGATGAAGCGGGGCGCAGCCGCCTTCCTGCAAAAACCGTTCAAACCCGAATATCTCATCGAACTGTGCGCCCGTGCCCGCCGAGAGCAGTCGCTCCTGCGCGCGCAGTATTTGCTGGACCTGCGCACGCGCGAGCTGCGGGAGAGCGAAGAGCGGTTTAAGCTGAGCATGGAGGCGACGAATGATGGCCTGTGGGACTGGAATATCGTGACGGACAAGGGCTATTTCAGTCCCGGCTATTATCGCATGCTGGGATACGAGATGGGCGGTTTTCCTGCTGAAGGCAGCGCCTGGCTTCAACAGATTCATCCCGGCGACTACGATCAAGTCCTGCTGGCGAACACGGAT
>CAIKKV010000549.1 GCA_903828035.1 uncultured bacterium | reverse complement strand
TGGCCGGCGGTTCGGGGAGGGAGGGAGCGGGTTCGTGGATCAGGGCTTCCCGACCCGGATCGAATGAAGGGCTTTTCATGAGAGCCGTGGCGTCTTTTTCGGGTGCTTTGCGCCAGGAGGAAACCCAGAAACAACGGGGTAGGGCGTCGCGGAACTCGCTGACCGTGACCGTGGTTGAGCCGGCTTTCAGGCTCAGGACAGGCTTGAAGGACGGGTTGTTGAGAGGGCCGGGGGACACGACATAGCGCACATTGGTTAGCCGCCAGAACTTGAAGGTGTCGACGGGTTCCATCTCTTGTTGAAGCCGCAGGTAGGGATCCGCGAGCCGCGAGGCGTAGGGGTCGGCAAGCTCGATGCCTTCCATGTTGGCAATTTCCCTAAGCAGGTTGAAGACTCCGTCCTGCCGGAGGAACCGGAACCGGTACGGTTGTTTGGCGGCCCCGAGAAAGTCGTTGTAGGGGCCCGCCTTTACTTCGTTCGCCCAGGGATGGTACGGCATGTAATGGACGTTGACGGCGGCCAGTTCTCCGATCAGGACCAGGAGGACGAGGCCCATGCCCGCGCGGGCCGAGCGGGTTTTCAGGGTGGCGGCGGATAGCACCAGGAAAAGGCCGAGGCCGGCCAGGCCCCAGAACAGGGCGGCCAGTCCGATTGAGCGGGCGGATAGCGCCACCAGCGACGGCTGCTGCCAGAAGGGGAAGGGATTGGCTTCAAGGCGGGTCAGCATCAAGGCGGCAAGGCCGAGGACGGCGAGGGCGGGAAGGAACGCCGTAAGGGCGGCTCTGGGGCGGGATAACGTCGGCCTGTCCGCGCGGGTGACCGCCGCCCAACCTAAGGCTCCGAGTATGCCGGCGCACAGGCTGGTGACATAATACCATTTGATGGGGTTCCGCATGGCCTCCATGCCGGGGATCGCGTAGAAAAACCGGTAAAGAGGTCCGAATTTCCCATAGGACAGGATGAGGGCGAGAACGCCCGCGACCCCGAAAAACCAGACTTCCGGATCGCGGCGGCGAAACACGAAAGCCAGCAGGATGCCAAGCAGCACGACGGCGCCGAGGTACTGGCAGACATCATTTAAATTGGGCAGCCCCTGTCGGTGCTCCATCCACCCTTCCGTTTGGCCGATCCGCCCCCGATAGGGGTTTGTGGGGTTGCTGGAGCCCCAGCCGAAAAAGCCGGGGACGGCTGTGTCGATTGTTTCCACCGGGGGGATGGACCACTGCGTGGCCCAGAGCCACTGGGCCTCCGGGCTCATTTTATCGGCTTGAGCCGATTCACTCTTCGAGGCGCCCGGATGGGCGGAGATCTGCTTGAGCAGGTTGTCAAACAGGGCTTGATACGAGAGGGTAACAGCCAGGATCGCCGCCAGTACGACGCCGCCGGCGAACCCCAGCCAACGGCCAGCGGTGCGCATGTTGCGGATGTTGACGGCCATCAGGAATACACCGTAGGCCGCGAGGGTGAGTCCGATAAAGGCGGCCACATCATGCTGGCCGGCCGCCAGCAGAAGCCCGAAACAGGCTCCGGTGAGCGCCCAGTTGAGAAGCCCCCCGTGAAGAACGGCCCGGCGGGTGAAAAGGAAGGAAGGGACAACCCAGCCGGCCATGATGAAGTGCCCGACATGGCCCGGGAGCAGATGCGAGAGCACGTGGGGCTGTAACATGAGAAAGAGACCTCCCGCGAGAGAGGCGAAGCGGTTTCGCGTGCAGTCGTGAATGAGGAAGTAGCCGGCCAGGCCCAGGATGAACATGTGAAAGAAGGCGTTGAGGTCGACGTATTTGAAATACGGGACAATGTATGAAAACAGGAAGCCCGGCGCCGGATTAGTGGGCGCGCCGGCGTTGCCCAGGCCGTTGCTGGCGACCCAGGATCCCGTAAATAACGTAGGGAGCAGGCGGTAGTGGTTGCGCATAACCGCCAAGCTGTCATCCCCGATGCAGAGCGTCAACTGGGGGTCGAAGGAGCGAATAAAGAGCAGCAATAGCGTCACGAGGAGGATTGCCAGAAAGGGAAGGTGGCGTTTGAGGGGTGCGTTCATGGAGGGCTCCTGACGATTGCCGCAAAATGGATGATGGGAGGGGCGGCGCACATGGCGCCGGGGGGCGTTACGACCCGCCTTTGACCGCAATGCCTTTCCACTCGATTTCGATGGGGTAAATCGGGATGAATTGCTCCCAGAAACGCGGAATCAGGCTCGCGATGCAGTCGAAAGGCGTCCAGTTTACGCTTCCTTTCAGGAAACGGACGTGATACGAGGTCTCCTCGAAAAGCCGTTGCGGGGGCTGGTGAGCGTAGGAATCGCTGGTCATGGTTTTGAATGTGAACCAGGTGAAGAAATGCCGATGTCCCATGCAATGCGCCGTCCAGCCCCGGCCGTGCGGCACTTTGATCCAGATTAAGCCTCCGGGCTTGAGGATACGGTTGATTTCGTGGAGAGTCCGGTCCAAGTCGGGCACATGTTCGAGGAAGTGGAACACGGCCACGGCGTCAACCGAACTGGTTTCCCATTTCCAGGGAAACTGATACAGATCGACCTTCTCATCGGCAAGCGGTGAGAACAGGTCGATGTTTTTGAATCCGTCGATTGTTTCGGTTCCGCCGCCAAGGTTCAGTTTCACGAGCTCATTTGACATGCGTTATCGAAGCCTTGATTAGTGCCAAACAGTGATAAAGATAGGTGTAAAATTAGCCCGATTGCAAGGTAAGTTCAATCCTTTTCTTCACCGGGCGGGCTGACCGCGGGCGGGCTGGCCGGGTATCTGTTTGAGCACGGTGAGGCCGTTGCAATTGGGGTAATGGAAAACGGCAAATCCCTTGGTGAAATCGGCGAAATAGCGGTTTTCCAGGTAGCTGCAGCCGAGCCATTCTTCCACGGCGCGGATGACGCCGCGCTGGTTGTCCCACGCCACCGCGGTCGACCCGTCGAGGCGGGTATACGCACCCTGGCCCATGTTGGTGTCGTGCAGCATGACCATGCCCCCCGCGGAGAGGTGCGGCATCCAGGCTTCGAGCTCCCGCTTGGTATGGGCGTACTCATGGGAGGTGTCGATGAAGAGGACGTCAACCCTTGGTTCAAGCCCCTCTTTCTGGCTCCATGCTTCAAACCCGGTCAGGCCAAAGGCCACATCGTCTCCCTTGACGAACTGCCAGCGGTCGCGGTGGCGCAGGTCGAGCCCTCCGCATTCCTCCAGGTCCAGGCTCAGCATGCGGGCCTTCACGATGGAGGCGGCGGCCAACAGCGCGCGGGTGCTTTCGCCGCCCCGGGTCCCCAGCTCCACGATGAGGCGGGGCTGCTGGATCAGCGTCAGGAAAAACAGCGTGCTGAGGTGATCGGACACGTCGGACGCTTCCGTGTATCCCTGAAGCCCCTCTTTCAGGGGCTCGGCATAAAATTGTTGCCTGAACTGCCGGTTTCCCCGCAGCAGGTAACGTGTTTTCTGGAACGCGCTCAGCCCTTGGGTGATCGCGGACAGCAGCCAGGGCCTGCTCTTGATAAACTGCTTGAGTCGTTCACTGACCATGTGTTGTGTCTTGCTTTCTCTTTGCCAAGCTCTTTCAAAACAAATCGGCCGTTTTTCGCCTTCTTGCGCGGATAATCCCCTTTCGCCCGATGCCTCGTCTTTCAAGACAAAATGGTAGCCTGAAGAAGAATCGGTTTCAATGAGAAATCCTTGCTTTACAACGCCTGAGCGGTTCCGCATTATGACATGGCAAGGGGATTTGTATGAGCGTGCGAAAGATTCTGGAGCGTGTTGCACCCGATGGCCTTTTCGGGGGGCTGAAGCAAGCATGGGAATGCTGTGGAACGGTGTTGGATCCAGGGGGGGCGTCGCTTTCCCCTATTATCGTCAGGCGCAAGGTTCGCGAGGCGTATCATTTGCTGGCCGTGAAATCCCCGGAGCCGGGGGAGTGACAGTCGTGCGCGACAAGCTGTGGGCAGTGGGGCAGTGGCTGACCCATGATTTCTTCAAAGCCAGCGCCATGATTTTTGCGCTTGGCCTGATTGGTAGCCTGCTTAACCTGGCCTGCCGGGTGGTCCTGGGCCGGATGCTCACCTCCGAGCAGTATGGCGAGATGGAAACCATGATGCAGGTGTGCGCGTATGTCAGCGTTCCGGTGGGCGCTTTGCAGATGGTGGTTGCCCGTGAGGCCGCCCGCGCCAAGGGGCAGGGGCAGGAAGGCCGGATCGGCGACGTCATCTGGACGATGGGGAGGCAGTTGAGCGGCTACGTTTTGGCGGCCATGGCGTTATTGGCCATTGCGGCGCCCTTCCTTCGTGATTTTTTC